>JBPCWB010000768.1:0-10276 GCA_051009955.1 Hyphomicrobiaceae bacterium
AGGCAGCGCCGACGGGCGCATCGACACAAATTCGGCAGGCCGAAATCCGAGACATCAACTGGTCAAGCGCGCGCGACATATTCGTCCACCATCATGCTGCCTGGCCTGTGCCGGTCAAATGACCAGCTCGATTACATAACAGGCCATGATGAACCTTGGCCGAGCCCTCTGCATCTGCCACGCGGCACCCGTCTGCCAATCACCGACTTATGCGACCGAGGATATCCTCGGTCGTGAACTCCGTCATCGCCCGGCCTCAATGCAGCTTGGAACTTGGGCGCTGGGCCATTTCGCCATACCACCGATGCACATTTTGAAGCGAGTCTGGCAGCTCAAGGCGCGCCGGCTTCATGAAGTCGATCGCAACCATCGCTGTGATGTCGGCGATGGAGTAGTTGTCCCCGGCGACGTAGGGCGTCACGGCAAGTGTTTCATTCAAGACGTCCAGGACGGCGTAGGCGCGCGGCCGATTGGCATCTCCCCATTCGGTAATCTGCGGCACTTCCATTTCGGCCATCGCCGGATGCTTATGACGGAAGCATTGAGAAACGTGGAACAGCAAACCGAGATCCATACGTCGGTTCCACATCTCTACCATCGCCTTTTCCAGCGCCGTGCGACCGAACAGGTTAGGCTCGGGGTGGAGTTCCTCGAAATAACGGCAGATCGCGACCGACTCCGAAATTGCCGTTCCATCATCCAGGACGAGAACGGGTACGCGCTGCATGGGATTGAGTGCCGTGAATTCCGGCGCGCGATGCTCGGCTTTGTTGATCTGGAGCTTCTCGAAGGGAATATCCAAGCCCTTCTCAGCCAGGAAAATCTTAACCCTGCGGGGATTGGGAGCACGTTCCTGCTCGATTATTTTCATCATGAACCTCAGTAAGATCTCGTTAACCTTACAGCTGTTCGAACACGCCATCGCGGCGACGTCCAGCGCAATCCCCCGTAAACAGGGCATTATCTGCCATCGGTTGAGATTCCGCGGATGCTGTTTGCGCGCACCTAACAAACCGCCATCAACTGGAGTTTAATAAACTTTACACACTTTCCCGCAATATCAATCGGTTAACTCCGCATTTGCAACCAATTGCTAAACTATTGTTCGCAGATGTGGCATCGCCGTGCAGATCGCCGCGCGACATCGGACGCTGGACCGATACCGTGCGCCTCGGCTGCCAAAACAACAAAGGTTGGCACGTGACAGTGGCGCCTACCCCCAATGCAATGCAGCACCGGTCGGTCTCCCCGTCCCGGCCAACAGACACGTCCACCAAACCCCGCTCAAACACCGTCAGAGACATGCGCAGCAAGCTCGTCAATGGGGATGAGAAGCGGCCCGAGCTGCAGTACGAATTGGTGGCGATGTTCGTGAGCAACGAACTCGCGGCGCAATGGACAATCCTTGTTCTTGCGCTGATCTTCTCGCTCGCATCGATGTTCTGGGCACCTCAGCACCAGGCGATGATCTGGCTCGTTATCGTCATCGCAGCGAAAATATGTCTGTTGGAGGTTTGCAGAAGATTCCAGTCCCTGGACTCGTCGCAGATTGAGATCAAGGCGTGGACATGGCGCCTGTTGATCGCCGAAGCAATTTGTGGGATCGCCTGGGCCTGCTTCGCACTGGTCGGGATCAGTGATCCTCTCGTGAGCGAGCAGAGTCATGTTTTCTCATCCCACGTCTTCCTGTTCGCCTCTTTGATTGTTGTGCTCGCAATCCGCATGACATTTGCGTCGACCGTCTTACCCATCCTCTACATTGGGACCATTCCGATGACCCTGGCGGTGGTCGCACGCCTGGCAGCGCAGCAGGATGTTTTCTACATTGCGTTGGCCTCGCTTGCGGTCGGTGTCCATATTTACTTTGTGTTCCTCGCCAAGGGCTTGCAGACGACCGCCATTTCGATGCTCGAATTTCGCCTGCAGAAAGATTTGCTGATCGCCGAACTGGCCGAAGCAAATTCGATCTCCGATGAAGCCCGTCGCCGGGCGGAAGCTGCAAACGTCGCCAAGTCCCGCTTTCTGGCAACCATGAGCCACGAGCTGCGCACGCCGCTCAATGCCGTGCTTGGCTTCTCCGAAGTCATGAAAGGTGAAGTTCTGGGGCCCATGCAGAACGACACCTATCGGGAATATGCCGACAACATCCATTCCAGCGGCGCGCACCTGCTCAACCTCATCAACGAGATCCTTGATCTCTCTCGTATTGAAGCGGGCAAGTACGAGCTGCACGAAAAGGCGATCCGTCTCTATGACGTCATGGACGATTGCCATTGCCTGCTGAAACTCAAGGCTGAAACCAAGGGCATTCAGATCATCGAGCGTCACGACCAGGGCGATCTCAAGCTGTGGGCCGATGAGCGTGCCATCCGGCAAATCTGTCTGAACCTGCTGTCGAATGCGATCAAGTTTACGCCGCGCAATGGTCAGATCACTTTGATTGCAGCGATGACGGGAGATGGCGAACAGGTGCTGACCGTACGCGATACCGGTCCAGGCATTCCGGCCGAGGAAATCCCGAAAGTGTTAGAGTCGTTCGGTCAGGGATCGCTCGCCGACAAAGCAGCAGAAGGCGGGACCGGCCTGGGATTGCCGATCGTGCAGAGCCTGGTCGAGCTCCATGGTGGCCGATTTGAGCTCAAGTCCGAGTTACGCAAGGGCACCGAAGCGACCGTTTACTTTCCGCGCCAGCGCAGCCTGTTGCCCCGCATCGATCTGAAATCCGCAAAACCAGGCGCCCGCGCCCGGTCGGCAGATGATCGCACGCCGCCGGCGCTACGATCCAAGCCACGCCGGTCCCGCCTCGTTCAACCCAGGCGCAACCGCAAACCCCCAGTTGAAGCATCGGCTTAATCTGCCAGGCGCCGCATTGCTGCCGTCGATCGTGGGATAATTCGCAGTAATTCTTTGAAGTTGCAGGTCGAAGCAACTAAATGCTTAGGCATTGGCTATGAGGATACCGCGCCCTGATGCTGTGGATTTGCCTTGGACTGCTCGCAATTGGTTTGATTGCCGCTATCTCCGTCGGTGATGCTGGCACGATCGGTGGGTTCGCCGCGGGAGACATCGCCGGTGTCACCGCGATGCTGGCACTCCTCATCTTTATCGGCGGCTCCGCCATCAGTCACTATCGCGGGCGGTTGACGGGCGCCGCCCGTGACCTGGCGATTTGGCTCGGTCTGGCCCTTGTCCTGGTCACCGGTTACACGTTTCGTGAAGAAGCGGGCTTCGTCACCAGCCGCGTTGCCGGCGAGCTTTTGCCGCCGGGTCGACCGGTGACGATCTCCTCGGACACCGAAGGTAATCATGCCGTCCGGCTGCGCAAACGCTCCGATGGCCACTTTGCCGCGCGGGCCAGGGTCAATGGTGCGAATATTTCACTCCTTGTTGATACCGGCGCCACGACGGTGATGCTGACATCTCGCGATGCCCGCACGGTCGGGCTGAATCTGTCAAACCTGCGCTACACCACTGAAATCCAGACGGCGAATGGCCGTACCAAAGCAGCCGCTGTGCGTCTCGACGCGGTAGAAGTCGGTTCAATTGTCGTGCGCAACGTCGAAGCATTGGTCGCGCAGCCGGGCACGCTGCGCGAAAGCCTGCTCGGCATGAGCTTCCTTCGGCAGCTCAGGTCTTACGAATTCTCCGGCGAGTTCCTCACCTTGCGAAGCTGATCGATATGTGGATAGAGCAGCCAGCAAGCAGCCGAACACCATACCCAGAGCAGAGCTAAGAGAGCGGCATGTAACGCTCTTTCGCAGGCGGCGGGCAATTCGTCACGCAGCTTTCAAGACCACTTGAACACATGGCACAGAGTCGTCCGATCAGCTAGGTTGGCGACGCCGAATGAGGAGAGCAAAGACATGTTGCCAATCCCCCGGGCGGACCTCAAACCGAACACCGCCGACTTCGAGCGCCTGCCACTTGTCAAGCCAACCGGCTTTCGAGAGTACGACGCGCGGTGGCTGTTCCCGGACGAAATCAATCTTGTCGGCCTTCAAACCATCGGCCTCGGATTGGCGACACTCTTCACCGAACGGGGCGTGCCGCAGCGCTTCGTTGTGGGACACGACTTTCGCTCCTATTCCTGCTCCGTCAAGCAAGCGCTCATCAACGGTCTGCTGGCCGGTGGCGCGGAAGTTCACGACATCGGCCTGGCGCTTTCGCCAATGGCGTACTACGCGCAATTCGCGCTCGACGTCGAGGGCGTTGCGATGGTCACCGCGAGTCACAACGATAACGGCTGGACGGGCATCAAGATGGGCATGAACCGGCCGATGACTTTCGGGCCGGACGAGATGACCGCCCTGAAGTCGATCGTGCTGGAAGGCCGCTACGAGACAAAGGCCGGCGGCCGCTACATCTACGTGGGAGATATGGCGGATCGCTACGTGGCCGCCTTGAGTGATCGTCCGAAACTCAAGCATCCGATCAAGGTGGTCGCGGCCTGCGGCAACGGAACAGCAGGGGCATTTGCTCCTCAGGTGCTCGAAGCCGTCGGCTGCGAGGTTGTTCCGCTGGACATCGAACTCGACCATTCGTTTCCGCGTTACAATCCCAACCCCGAGGACCTGAAGATGCTGCACGCCATCGCGGAGGCAGTGCGGGATAGCAAGGCAGACGTTGGCCTAGGCTTCGACGGTGACGGTGACCGCTGTGGCGTAGTCGACAACGAAGGCAACGAGATCTTTGCCGACAAGGTCGGCGTGATGCTGGCACGGGACATTTCTGCTCTGTATCCTAATGCCAAGTTTGTCGCCGACGTTAAATCCACCGGTTTGTTCATGACCGATCCGGTCCTCAACGCCAATGGCGCCAAGACGACCTATTGGAAAACCGGTCACTCATATATCAAGCGCTACAGTCACGAGACCAAGTCCCTTGTCGGCTTCGAAAAATCGGGCCACTTCTTTTTCAACCCGCCACTCGGACGCGGTTACGACGACGGTCTGGTCGCAGCGCTGGCCATATGCGACATGCTCGATCGCAATCCCGGAAGGACCATGGCAGACCTGCAACGGGACCTGCCGAAGACGTGGCAGTCACCGACGATGTCTCCCCATTGTGCCGACGAGATCAAATACGACGTCGTTGACCGGATCGTGAAGCACTACACGGATCTGCATGAATCCGGTGCGGAGATTGCCGGCCAGAAGATCAAAGACATCATCACCGTCAACGGCATTCGAGTCGTGCTGACGGATGGCACCTGGGGGCTTGTTCGCGCATCCTCGAACAAGCCGGAACTCGTCGTCGTCGTGGAGAGCCCGACATCCGACATCAACATGCGCGCGATCTTCTCTGACATCGACACAGAGTTGCAGAACCATCCGGAGATCGGTGCTTACAATCAGAAACTCTGACCCCAGCACCTATCAGTTAGCGCGCATGGACGTTATTTCGGTGAAGAGCGCGTTCGATCCGTTACCGTTCCTATCCGATACGTCGCTCGATGAGTCGGAGCGCCGGCGCAGCGCGGGCCAATCAACGTCATCTGCGCTGCGTGAACGACACCAAGAGAATTAGACATGCCGGAATCGCAACAGTATCGGGCGACTGCCGGTTTAGCACCATCCGGTCTCCTCCTGCTGGCCGCCCTGACGCTGGTTTGGGGACTCAATTGGCCCTTCATGAAAATATCCCTGAGCGAGGTGAGCGTCCTGTGGTTTCGCACGTCTTGTGTGTGCGTTGGCGGGTTCACACTGCTGCTCCTCTCGCTCATCTCAGGTGACCGCATCACAATTCCCCTGAGCCAGATCCCCGCCGTTTTGCTGTGCGCCAGTTTCGGCATCGTCGGCTGGCATCTCTGTACGGGATACGGCCTCCTTCACATGCCGGCGGGACGGGCCGCGATCATTGCGTTCCTGATGCCAGTGATCGCTGCAGTTTTGAGTACCATTCTCCTCAATGAGCGCCTGTCATGGAGCAAGATCCTGGGGTTGCTTCTCGGCATGACAGGCCTGGCCATCCTCATTGGCCCGGATCTCATCGTGGTCCAGCGCGCGCCCATTGGCGCAATCCTGATGCTCGGCGCTGCCTTCTCGTGGGCCATGGGAACGGTCTTGTTCAAGCGCTTTCAGTGGCGGGCGCCAACGTCCACCGTAATCGGATGGCAGCTGATGGCCGGCGCCGTCCCGATCAGTCTGGCGGCTTACAACTTGGAACCCATACCGGTCCTCTCCACGATCAGCCTCCACGTCTGGGGCGCCATGCTGTTCGTCTTCTTCATACCGATGGTTTTCGGTCAATGGGCATTCTACAAGATCGTCAAGATGTTGCCGGCCTCGGTGGCCGCTATCAGCACCCTCGCTATACCGATCGTCGGCGTCTACGCCAGCGCCCTGATCCTTGGTGAGCGTGTTGGGATGCGCGAACTCATCTCCCTGGCGATCATTTGCAGTGCCCTGGCGATCGTCTTGATCGCTCCGCTGCGCCGTGAACCAGCAGAACAGACCTAACCATAGAGGGCGAAGAGGAAGCGGATGGCGACGAGCGTCAGGAACCCGCCGAGGGCCATCTCCAGCGCTCTGCGTGAGATCCCGTGGGCGACACGCGCGCCGATCGGTGCGGTCATGAGACTGGTCGAGATCATGATGATGGCACCGAGCAGACTGACGTAGCCCAACGAAAGCGGCGGCAACCGATCGTGCCCCCAACCCGCCCACACGAAACCAATCATACCCGGCAACGCCACGGCCGGTCCGAAACCCGAGGACGTTGCAACTGCCTGCTGCATCGTGCGGCCATAGAGCGTCATCATAACCGTCATGAAGGCCCCACCACCGACGCTCATCAATGACGATATGGTACCGATCCCGACAGCATAAATCTCAAGCCAGAAACTTTTCGGAACTGCATCACCGAGCCGCCAGTCTTCGCGCCCGAACAGCATTTTTGCGGCCAAGAGGCTGCTGCAAACCACCCAAACCCATTTCAGAGTATCGCTGTGCGTGAACTTGGCGATGACACTGCCGGCACAGACGCCCACTACGACCGGCACCACCAGTCGCTTCAAGATCAACGTATCAACCTGTCCGTGCCTGGAGTGCGTGTAGAAGGACCGCAGCGACGTCGGGACCATGACGGCCAGCGCGGTGCCCACCGACATCTGCATGCGAATACTGGAATCAACGTCAAGAACCGAAAAGACCTCATAGAGCACCGGCACCATGACACCGCCACCGCCGACGCCGAGCAGTCCAACAAGAAAACCCGTCAGGCAACCGCCGGCCAGCAGCGCGCCGATGATCAGCACGGCATCGGATGCTGACACGCCAATGTCGATCACTCGACGGCCTCGATCATTGCTCGGGCTGTGGGCTGTCGCTGGCGCATGGCTTGGACCGCGTTCTGCAACACGGCGATACTGGCGTCTGGGCCAGTTGCATTCTCACTCAGATAGCGGCGGAAGGCGCGGGCACCTGGCTGACCATGGTACAGACCAAGGATGTGGCGCGTGACATTGTTCAGCCGTCCGCCAGCTCCAATGTGTCGTTCCGCGTAATCGAGCAGTGAGACCAGAATGTCTTCGCGCGAAGGCCGTCGCGCAACCTCGCCGTCCCCGACAATTAATCGATCGGCATCGGCAAGAATTGATGGCGTCTGATAAGCCGCCCGTCCCAACATGACGCCGTCAACGACCGCCAAGTGACGCTGGGCCTCGGCAAGCGTGCGCAAACCGCCATTCAGGACAATCGTCAAGTCCGGCCGCGCCGTCTTGAGACGATGGACGCGGTCGTGGTCCAACGGCGGCACATCTCGGTTTTCCTTCGGGCTCAAGCCGTGCAACCAGGCTTTGCGGGCGTGCACGATGAAGACGCGGCATCCCGCATCCGACACGATGTCGATGAACCGCGCAAAGTCGGATTCGCTATCCTGATCGTCGATCCCAATTCGGCACTTGACGGTGACGGGCACCGAGAGGCGGCGCGCCATAGCTGAGACGCAGGCACCGACGAGTTCGGGCTCGGCCATGAGACAGGCACCGAAGCGGCCGCTCTGTACGCGATCGGATGGGCATCCGACATTCAGATTGATCTCATCGTAGCCGAAGCCGGCACCAATAGCCGCCGCCTCAGCCAATTTGCCGGGTTCGCTGCCCCCGAGTTGCAGAGCGATGGGATGCTCAGCAGGCGAAAAGTCCAGAAGCCGGGAGCGATCGCCGTGCAGAACCGCATCCGCAGTCACCATCTCCGTATACAGACGGGCATGCCGGCTCAGCAACCGATGGAAGTAACGGCAATGGCGATCCGTCCAATCCATCATCGGCGCGACGCAGAACCTATGCCCTTGATTATACACCATTTTTCTTGTATCTTCAGTCATCTAGCAATCGAGCGTGTGCACTCTTGTTCGCGTTTGTTCGCACGTTTTCGCATCCCTTGGCATCTCTACTGCACACGGTGCGCACACGTCCATGGCAACGATCACAAAACTCAAATCTGGTTCCTGGCGCGTTCAAGTCCGTCGGAGAGGCCAGTATGCGTCGCGTTCGTTTCGTGCCAAAACCGACGCGAAACGATGGGCGGATGAAATCGAGCGCAAGATTGATCGTGGCGACAATATCACGTCGCCTTTAAGTAGCGAAGCAAACATGGTCGCGCAGCTCATCGCGCTTCACATCAGGGACATGTGTGACGTTGGGCGTGCACCGCTTAGAAGCAAAACCTACTGCCTGGAAAAACTGAGCCGCGAACTGGGCTCCATCCACGTTCACCATCTCACGCGCGAACGAATAATTACCTTTGCCAAGGGACGTGCCAGCGAAGGCGCCGGCCCTGTCACGATCTCCATGGAGCTTGGCTACCTAAGAACAATCCTGCTGCACGCAGCTTCAGTCCATGGACTGCCGACACCGACAGAACAGGTCGATCATGCGAGAATTGCTCTCAAGAGATTGGGCCTCGTTGGAAAAGCTCAAGAACGCGATCGCCGACCGACGCCCAATGAGCTTGGATTACTTTTGGATCATCTAGATTCCAATCCGCACCTGAAGCTACCGACTGGCCGTATCGTGCGGTTCGCGGTGGCAACGGGCATGCGCCAAGATGAAATCAGCCGTCTATTGTGGGATGATGTCGACGTGGAACAACGGGTTGCTGTCATTCGTGACCGTAAGCATCCGCGCGAGAAATTCGGCAATCACCAGAAAATTGCATTGGTATCGGAGGCCGGATGGGATCCAATCCGGCTAATGGAAGAACAAGCACTTTCGACCGGCAGGACCGGCCGCGTGTTCCCTTATGATGGTCGCTCCGTCGGCGCGGCATTTCGCAGAGCCTGTCGTGCGCTCAACATTGTCGACTTACGATTCCACGATCTCCGTCATGAAACAGCAAGTCGGCTATTTGAGGCTGGATACCAAATCCCAGAGGTCGCGTTGGTCACCGGTCACAAAGATTGGAAAATGCTGCGTCGTTATACAAATCTTAAACCGCAAGACCTTGCACTTCGAAGCCGTGATCATACTCCCTTCAAACAAACTGATTGCGTCAATCAGAATTCCCTATCGTCCAACAACGAGAGCAAATCACGGCAGCAAAGACCCGCCGGCTCTACTGACCATATTCAATCTCGGCAATCGAGTTCAACGATAACTTCATTCGGCGGTCCTACCCAGATTCCGAATGAATCAAGGCAGAGTGTTCTCCGAAGACTAATGCTATTTGTTCGTAGGTAGTGTCTTCGTCGAGGCTTCTCGAACTCCAAAGGAAGAAGATCATGCGAACGTCATCCAGCCCGTTGAAACGAACGGTATCAAGTCGTCACAAAGATTCCGCGAAGACGCAAGATGCAATGACATTGGCGCTCCTGACTGCTGGCCAGCTAAGATTTCACGTACCAAGAAACACCTTCCTTGCACGCCAAACTAATACTCCTCGTCCGGTCTGGCCTTCCACAACACGCGCGCAAGTCTGTTGCCATCTCAAGGAGAATTCTTCTCACGCCGCATATCGCGGCATCGGACTAGTGCACCGTTTCAAAGGAATGGCGTGATTTGAATCAAGTTCTGAGTGCGATAACTGCGATAATTGAGCACTCAAAAGCACACTTTTATGGTGACTGTAACTGCAGGGAAGTCGCGGAATGGCCCACAAGCAGATCCTTTTCCAGTCAGCCGCACGCGAGAAGATCCTGGCAGGATGTGGCAAACTCGCTGATGCAATCCGACTGACACTCGGCCCAAAGTCGAAATCGGTTCTCATTCAAAAGAAATGGGGAGCTCCCCTTGTGTGTGATGACGGCGTAACCATCGCCAAGGAGTTTGACCTTGAAG
>JBPCWB010000769.1:0-5564 GCA_051009955.1 Hyphomicrobiaceae bacterium
ATATGGCCTATGCCCTGGACGGCGGCGGTGTATCAGCGCTCATTTGGGGAGATGTCACCAATCATTACGCCATGTCGTTGCAGCGCCCCAATTGGCGGGTCGGATTCGATGATGATAAGGACCTCGCAATTGAAACCCGCAAGCGCATTCTCGACATGGCGGCGACCGACAACCTGACCATCGTCGGTCATCACATGCCGTTTCCGGCCGTTGGTTATATTGAGCCCTCAGGTGGCGGATACCGCTGGGTTCCGGCGAGCTACCAGAACCGAGTGTGACATGTGCGCCTTCTCATTCGCGAGGCTCTCGACCGAGTGGCACGTCGTGATTGGTCAACTTCACCGCAGGATCAGCCCCGCTGCATGCTTCTTCGGAGAGACCACTGCCGCGAACCCGTTTAGGCAGGCGGGCCAAATCCAGCGCGTTCGCGTATAGCCTGATTGGCCGGATCGGACAGCATCTTGAGGAGCTTTGCCGCCAACTCTGGATGTTCCGCGCGGCTCGAAACGGCACCGGTATAGGTCGTCACGAGCTCGCATCCTGGCGGAAGCACCCCGACCAAAGCTACGCCTGCCGTATTCAAGATCTCAGTAACCTGCGTCGAACCGATCGGTCGGGCCTCTGCCGCTGCCGCCAAGGCGCGCATTGCCGTCTGACCATTGGGGAAGGTCTTGAGGCGCGCGGCGACATCATCGAAGATGTCAAGTTTGCGCAGCACGTTGGCAAAATGAATACCGGCCGTTGCCTTCTCTGGGTCCGGAAAGTAAATCGCGTCCGCTGCGAGAACGGCTGACTTGAGATCTTTGCTAGTGGCCATGCTCGGGACTCGATCACCGTTGCGCACGGCCACCGATGTCGCAACGGTGCCAATGTCCGTGGTGGTAGGAACGTCAATGTGTCCTCCCGTGCCGAGATCATCGATGATAGCCTTGGTCAGGAGGACGACTTCGACCGCTTCGCCGGCGATCACGCGATCACGCATGCCGCCAACCGCACCAAAATCACCGGTGATTTCGCAACCGCTCGCCGAGCGGAACGCATCCTTCATGGCCGAAATCAACCCGTCGGCTGCGCCACCGCTCAATAGCTTGATGTCCATCAGATTTGTCCTTCGACGGCCGCTGCCGCAGCGCGAGCTGCTGCGGTGTCAAGGCGGTGCCAGCTCGAAGACTGGCGCTCGTTGGGGTCAGTTGACAGCACGAACCAACCGTGGAAGTTGCGCGCGGAACAGTGTCTGCGAGTGCGCGCCAGACCCATAATTGTTGTCAACGGAATTGTCGGCGATTAGCCATCCTGATCGGGGCCGAAACCCGGTTCGTAGTAAGCGCCCTCGGGTTGTCCCTCCGCAAGCTGACCCTCGATGCCGTGTGATAGGTCCTTGACCACAAAGAAGTAGACATCTTCTTCCGGCAACGCGACGGTGGCGTGCTGCACATTGGGTGGGAAGTACAGAAGTGTTCCGGGACCGACAATCTCGGTGTGGTCGCCGATCGTCACGCGCAGCTTGCCTTGCACGACGTAGTTCCACTGCTCGTTTGGGTGAGAGTGCAAGTGCGCACCTGTTCCCTTGTCTTTCTTGATGAGGCCGACTTGGGTCTTCACACCCTCGATGACGGGACCAAAAGCCGACGAATAGCTGGCGCCTGCCTTCATGCCCTCCATTTCAGTGAGCTTGAAAATGTTGTGGTCGACATCGGCCTTGACAGCCCCCCTGTTGACTGTTTTTCCCGCGGCGTCGCTCATCGTATGCATTCCTTTTCTTGATCATGGCGGCCGATCCGGATTGAGACCGTTGGTTCACCCGACTGCCGGCTAATCGCCTCACAAAGTTCGTCATTATGCATGAACTTGTGCTCGGAGATAGGAGCCAATGGTCGCTCAGACTCGTCGTCGGCAGAGCTGCTTCGGCTCTTCAAATGTATACGCCCTTCATGCCTCCAGTCGATCTGGCGTTCAATGCATCTTGGTCACTCACTCCAACCATTGAGGAGCTGATCAATGAAATCGATCAGAGAGATCATTCGGCGACGCGTCGTTAAAGAGACATTGGACCTACCCCCTGTTTCGCGGACGGTCATGATTTAGGGATCAGGGTATCCCGGTTGCGGTGATATTATCTGCCGTCTTGCCTCGGCACCATCAGAATGATTGTGCGTGGGGCCTCGCCCGTCATAGGTTGAGGAACCTTTCGCCGAAGACCACGGCGAACGGGTTTTTGGCCTCGAACCATTCGGGGGGCGGGCGTTCCTGTTGCTCGTTGGCGTGGTTCAAGACTGGATATAACAGCTTTCTCCCGGCGCATCGTCAGTTGAACCATGGGTATTACGTTGAAAGCCCAACTCGTCATCGATGCGATGAACATGGCGATAACACAACGCAAACCGGCAAACGTGATCCACCATTCCAATCAAGGATCGCAATGCACCTCCGTTGCCTTTGGCCTGCGCTGCAAGGAGGCGAACATCCGTCCGTCGATGGGCTCGTTAGGTGACGCCTACGACAACGCGATTGAGTGGCGATGTTTCGAACACTCACATCGGTGTGTGAGAGTTTCTTTGCCACGCTCGCATGTGAGTTGCACGACCGGCGGAAGTTCAAGTCCAAGGCCGAAGCCTGCATGGCCAACTCTGCCTTCATCGAGCGTTGGTACAAGCCGGCATGACGTCATTCCGCTCTCGGATATCGATTCCCGATCAACTACGAAGGGACTACTCATGACACGCTAGAAACTGCTAGTCCAAAACTGTCCATCAAACCGGGTGAACTCCAGGTCCAGTTTGAACTTCGCTGACGGTACGAATATCTGATACAACTCATCCGATTGGATTCAGATCGTGGTTGAAGGCGATTTTGCCAAGGAGAAGCCAACCGGCAGGCACGTGTCGGCATTGCGAAGTCTGACGCGACGCCTGGCCAAACGCTACGTCATTCCCGGCAGCCGCATCACGGCTCACAATGATCATGCTTCGACGAACTGTCCGGGACCGGCCCTGAAGCGCCTGAACCCATCGCTGCGGCGTTAACCTTCGGAGGATGCCAGTTCAGATTTTTTTTCTGGTTTCTCATTGAACCTGATTGAGGATTGTTGCGACCTACGTCTGCGTCGTCTCTCGTTTTGGGGTCTGCCCCCGGTTGTCAGCTCCGCTGGCTGCAAATCGTATTATGTTGTCGGAGGCCGAAAGATCGTGGCGTGCGGAATTCATTTTCGAGCGGCTATGGCCGTCAAAGTCCGCGCAACGATCGTCGGTGCGCGCGTTTTTCAAGTCTTGACGGTCGTATTGCTGGCGATGGTGGGCTCAATGCTGCTCTCGCCAGGCGTGTTAGCTCGTGGGATGGATCAGGCTGCCAGCGTTGGCGGTATGGCGCAAAGCGGTGGCGTCGTTCTCGCTCAGGCCAACATCAGCCGGGTGCCAGGATCAAACCGGGCGCCTGGGACAGTTCAAATTCCCAGCCAGACTTTTCAAGAGCGGATCCAATCACGGCCTGTCCGACGGCGCTGTCCCCCGGGAACGTTTGGTATTTTTCCGCGCTGCATTCGACGGCAATGCCCTCAGGGGATGCGACGCGTTGGCAGGAGATGCATCGTTGCTGCTTGTCCGCACGGAATGAAGCGAGTGCGTGGCAAATGTATCTTTGTTCCGTGTCCGCGCGGTATGAAGCGAGTGCGTGGCAAGTGCATCGTTGTTCCGTGCCCACGCGGCACGAGCCGTGTGCGCGGTAAGTGTGTTGTCGTTCCGTGTCCGCGCGGTATGAAGCGCGTACGTGGCAAGTGCATCGTTATTCCCTGCCCGCGAGGTAAGCAACGCAACAATGCTGGCCGCTGTGTGGATGTACCATGTCCGCACGGCATGAGACGTGTGCGGGGTAAGTGCGTTGTTATTCCCTGCCCACGCGGCATGCAACGCGACAACACCGGCCGGTGCGTTGCTCATCCATGTCCAAGCGGCATGTACCGGTCAAAGGGAAAATGTGTCTGGCGACCTTGCCCACCAGGAACGAAAAGGTACAAGGGCCGTTGTGTTCGCAGGTTCTGCCCTCCCGGGACAAAAGGGCGCTGGCCGGCCTGTATTTCAACACTGCCGCCCTCCTGTCCAAGCGGCATGATTGGCACCTGGCCCGATTGTCGGGACAAGCCGACCGTCAATCCGGTATCGCCTGAGCCGCCCCGCGTCGTGCCGCCGCGTGTGCGCCCGCCGCGGGTCCGCCCGCTACCCCCGCGGCCGCCCCGCAACCGGCCGCCACCGGTTCGGCCCGCCAACCTGCCAACGCAGCAGCCGGATGAGATTGTTGTATTCCTCGATCTCGCGCAAAACACGAATGTCGCGCTGGTAATCGCACAGCAGTACAGTTTGGTCCATTTGCGCAGTGAGACCAATGAATTGCTGCAGGCGCGCATCCAACGGTATCGTATTCCGGACCGCCGAACCGTTGCCCAGGTGATCGCCGCCATGCAAGGCGATGCCAGGGTTGATCTGGTGCAGCCGAACTTTTTCTATCGCAACGAGGGCAAAAGGAAAGACCAAATGTCCGACCTCCAGTACTCGCCGCAAAAGCTCGGACTCGACTCTGCCCACACCCTTGCCCAGGGCCGACAGACATTGGTTGCCGTTATCGACTCCGGCATCGATCGTTCGCATCCGGAATTCGCCGGAGCGATTGCAGCCGTGTACAACGCGGCCCGCGGTCGGAAGTTTGAAGTTGATGATCACGGGACAGCTGTTGCCGGCATTATCGGTGCCCGCGCGCAGCTGAAGGGGGTTGCCCCTGCGACCCGGCTGCTCGCGGTGCGGGCATTCTTCAAGGAAGGCAATGGCGGGCCGCGTGCCACGACCTACATTCTACTGCGCGCGATCGACTGGGCTCAGAAGAACAATGCGCGGCTGATCAATCTGAGTTTCGCCGGCCCGCACGACGAAGCTTTGAAGCGGATCGTCAATGAAGCCTATCAGAGGGGCACAATCCTGGTTGCGGCGGCCGGGAACGGTGGGCCGAACGCGCCTGCGGCCTATCCCGCCGCCTATCCCGGCGTACTCGCGATCACCGCGACGGATCAGGATGACAACATCTATCGGGACGCCAATCGCGGCAGATATGTTGCAATTGCTGCTCCGGGCGTGGATATCCTGGTTCCTGTGCGTGATAGCGGTTACGACTTCAAAACCGGTACGTCATTCGCCGCCGCACACGTTACCGGGCTGATTGCGCTAATGCTGGAGCGCAACCCAGAGATTTCGCCCGATGAAGTGCGAGAGATTCTCGCCGGTGCGGCTGTCGATCTCGGACCCCGCGGGCCGGACAAGCAGTTCGGCGCGGGCCGGGCTGATGCGTTCATCGCGATCCAGGCTGTCGTTAACGGCCGACGCGCCCGCCGCAATTAGCAGCACTCGTCAGGCTGCTTCCGCTTTGCAAGAGGCTCGAGGAGTACACGAACGAGTTTAGGGCGTCGGCGAGAATGGTGCCCAGGGGCGGGGGGGAGGATTTCCAATTATTTCAATGCGAACGAGCCGGGTGGGACAATACTATTTTCGTGCATTTGCTCTTTGTCGCCTTTCCGAGTGTCCCAC
>JBPCWB010000770.1:0-9694 GCA_051009955.1 Hyphomicrobiaceae bacterium
CTGGTAGGTTTTCTCTAACATAGGAAATTTGCGCTTCGCACTATTTGTCAGGCGACGGTCGTACGCCCGACATATCCATACTGTCAACTGGAGCAGCGGACCCGATTCTACTGACGCGCCGGTTCGCCGGCGCGACAGGAGTCATCAAACGAGAGTTGCCGGAGCCGCAGTTCAGTCGCGTTTGTCCAACTTTTTGCGCACCGCTTCGTCGATCAGTGCCGGCAGGTTGGTCTCCAGCCACTTCTCCACGGTCGGCCGCAGCACCTCGCTCAAGGCCGCCTCGAGTGGCGTGCTGGCCGACCCAGAATTGTCGGTCAGCTCCGGCGGCGACTGTTCACTGGACTTCGACGCCGCATCCGGTGCCGTCGCCAACGACGATGCATCGGCTTTCTGGTCAGCATCCGCCGCCACATTGCCAGGTGATGCTGTCAAAGCGTTGAGTGACGCGGCCACCGCGCTGGACGCGACCGCGACAGGCGGTGATTCTTTCGTTCGATTGAGATCATCGTGACCCGCGGCCTTACTCTTGGCGCTATCGGCCGATGGCACGTTGACCGTCTTGGCCTCAACCGCGGTCGCTGTCATGGCCACCGCATCGTCCTTCGCCGCCAGAGGTGGCTTGGATGCCTCCGACCCCTTGTCGGTTCCGGCCGGATTTTTCACCGACGTTGGCGTCTCAGACCCCGACGGTGTTGGCGACGGGACAAGAACCTCGACAGCGCCAGTTCCGCTTGGCTTCGCCGGTTCGGTCTTGTTGTCCGGTTCTGACGATACTGGACCCGACTGATCCGGAGTCAAACCCGATGACAAGCCTTTCAACCGAGAAACCAGGGGTGAGTCCTGCTGGTCGTCGGTCTCGACCAAGTCAACACCGGCTTCGGCAGTCGACGGATCCGCCGGTTTGCCCGCAGGTCCGAAGAACGGATTGCTGTCTTCGGCCAGTCCGGGCAGGAGTTGACCCGGCATCTGTCGTTCCTGACTGCGTGCAGACGGTGCCGGCTCGGTTCGCGGACGCGCCGGAAAGGCAGTCAACTGGCCCGATGCGGGATCGGACACCGGCTCATCGAGAATGTCAGAGAGGTCCGCACTCGGTGGAGCCGTATCGCTCCCCTCGACTTTTTTCTCGGCAAGTGGCGGTGTCGATGCGAGGTCTTTGTTGTCGGCGCCATCTGCGGAGCCCGGCTCCTCCGCTATGATCTTTCTAATCGACGCCAGAATCTCTTCCATACTCGGCTCAGCGGGTTTTTCCGGTTTCTGCATTCCGAATTACTCCCTCGGTGCTCCATGTCCGGCCACGGACCGTTCCCGTCCGGCAGTGCCTGCTGTGCTGGAGCTACACCAAGCCGACGGTCACGACAACCGCTATGGGGCATTTCTCCAGCGCAAGACGTGCAAAGCCGACAATCGGCTTTTCGTTTGGTTTATCATAGTGAAACGGCGGCGTTGAGGCACCAATTTCGTATCGACAAGCCACGCGGCATGTTTGTCGATATATCACCGAAGAGGCCTGCGCAGAGTACGGCGACTTACTTGTAGGACCCCTTGGTCCCGGTATCTTCCACGTTAACGTGCTCGCGGCGACCGTCACGGTGGGTAATGCTGATCCCGAACCACTTGCGTCGGACATCGTGATAGTGCGCTTCCGCATCATAAATCTCAGCCGACAGACCAAGATCATGAGCCGTCAGGCGACCGGTTGATGAAATAACCGTATAAGCGTTCACAATCACATCGCGGCGAATGGTTACGAGCGTCACCTGTGAGTCCAAAAGTTCCTGTTCGGCGTCCAGCACATCAAGAAGCGTTCGCTGACCAACTTTCTCTTCTTCTCGCACTCCTGACAAAGCAATCCTGTTGGCCTCGACCTGAGACAAGGCCGATCGCAGCTGAGCACGCGAGGCGTTCAATTGGGACCACGCCGCGATTGCCAGCTCACGGACCTCGGTCCGTGCCTGCTCAACTTGTTGGATACGCTGGACGTGTGTGTGTTTTGCCTGACGCACGCGAGAACTGACCAGACCTCGCTGATAGAGCGGAACCGTTAGCGTACCCGTGAGCACGCCTGTCTCCGTTTGAGTCGTCGCCACGTCACCACCGCCCGTGTAGCGATTCGAGTAACTGGCATCGACATTGAATGTCGGCAGCAACTCGCCAGCGATTTCATCAACATTGTATCGTGCGGCTTGCTCAAGATAGAGCGCTGCAACAACACTGGGGTTTTCCCGTTCGGCGCGTCGTCTTGTGGCGACCAGAGATTTCGGCAAAGCCCGTGCCGGCTCCTGTGCCGAGACCAGTCGTCCGGGCACGTGACCAATGATACGCTCATAATTGGCGCGACTCGTCTTGAGATTTGCTCTTGCAAGATCCAGGTCCGAGACGGACCCCGCCCGACGGGCACGGGATTGCGCAACGTCGGTTCGTGTTACCTCGCCGACAGAAAACCGGTCCTGCGTCGCCTTGAGGTTACGCGAAAGAACCCGAACGTTGTTCTCGCGCAAGCGGACAATTGCGGTATCGCGTACGACATTCATGTAGGCCGTCACACCATCGAGCAAGACGGACTGTTCCGTCGATCTCAAGGTTTCGCGCCCCGCGCGGACGTTGGCCTCAGCCGCATTGACGGCGTTTGTCGTTCGAAACCCACGAAAGACCTGCTGATTGAGATTGAACCCATATCCAGCCGGGTAGGAGCGGCCCTCTAACGGTGACGGAGGATCGATATGTGACTGTTGCACGGAGGAGTCGGCGGAAAACGTTACGAGAGGTCGATAATTGGATTGCGCTTGCGGCACGCCCTCGTCCGTTGCGCGCAAGTTTGCACGTTCAGCATCCAGTTGTGGATTTGTCTTGTATGCGGAGCGCAATGCCTGGCGCAGTGTCTCAGCCGATACGGATTCTGTTGCGAAGATGCCGAGACCGGCTGCCAGCCCAATCACAGCAATTGTTGGAGCCACTCTCGTGGGAGTGCATCCAGATGGCAGATGTTGCTCCACCGACATCATTCCCCTCGCAGTCGCGTTGCGCCGGCCATTCTTCTTTGCTTGACGTTGCTCAATGCCGTCACGCAATACCCCGCTCTGGTCCGAATCTGTCGCACCATAATCGATTTTTGTTAGCTGAGTCGGCAGCCATCGGAAAGGAGTTGCAGTAGCACCAGGCCCAGTATGCTTCGGTAGCGTGACCGCAATCACACAAAATTTGGATCTTGCCGCCATCTTCACCAGCCTAAGTGCCATGATCGAACTTTGAATGCGCCAGAACTGACGTCTCGCACTTTGTGCTCACTCAGAACACCCGTTGGTCGCCCATGCAGATCGCCAAAAGCGATCGCTGCCGCCTTGCGCACAGATTACGCCCGCATGGCACGTCATTTCTGAGTCGTGTCTGCGCCGCAAGCTCGTTCATGCGATAAAGGCGTGTGGTCGCCGGCGATCCCCAAATTCCCCACAAGGAGAACTACTGAATGGGATTCGGGTTTACGAACCGTGAATAGGCATTCTGAATCGGAATACCGATGATCGAATCGTCATCAGAAGACGAACTCGGCGACCGGCTCGAAGCCTGGCAAAAGCGGGGCCGCTGCATCGAACAGCCATCGATTGTCGAAAGTCTGGTCGAGCCGGCGCCACTGCTTGCAACGGCCAAACCCGTCTTCCAGCATAATGGCCACAAGGCGCCCGCCATCTTTCAGCTGGTCAAGAAGTGGCGCGGGCAGTTCACTCACAGCACCGTTAATAAGAATGGCGTCGTAAGGTCCTTCCGGGGCGTGGCCGTCGGGGAGCGATCCCGTGATAACGGCTGCATTGTCGACGTCGACCGCGGCGAGCGCCGCCGTGGCGTGTTCTGCGAGCCCCGCGTCGCATTCCAGGCCAACAACCGTCTGGGCGATTCTAGCAATCACCGCGGTACCGTATCCGCTTGCGCAGCCGACATCGAGCACCAGATCCGTTGGCTCGAGTTCGAGATGCTGGATCATCTTTGCGAGAATGCGAGGCGGGAGCAAAAAGCGAGCGTTCCCATTCGTATCACCGACGCGGATCAACTCGTCCATGTAAGCGACGGACTGGCTGGCCTCGGGAACGAAACTCTCGCGCGGCAGTTCGAGCATGGCGCTTGGAATGCGGCGGTCGACGACGTCGCTGGGCCGGACCTGGCTTTCCACCATGTTCAAGCGCTGTATTGCCGTATCAGCCATTCGGAACGTCCCCTGCCGTCACGCACGACGGCCGCTTGACCAGAATTTTGGTATCGCCGCGCCTTCGGAAGCATTTGCGCACGGCTTGCGACGTGTGATACATGGCCGCCTTGCTTGCGCGCAACTTGGTTTTTACCTAACCGTGCTAAAGCAATGGCGCAACGTCGGCAGACATCCGGTCGCTGCTCGATTGTACCTTGAGGCCACGTGGCGGAGTGGTGACGCAGCGGACTGCAAATCCGTATACGCCGGTTCGATTCCGGCCGTGGCCTCCACAACTATTCTTTGAAATCAGAATCTTACGACGGGCTGAGTGAAGGATCGAGGGCAGGTGTGCGCTCAATCCGCGCCTCCTGGGCGATTGCTCGAACCCCGGGCTACATCAAATTACAGCACCGGCTCAGATTCCGGACGCAATAGCACCAACGCTGATCACGGCTATTAGCGTTGCCAGATGCTGCAATGCATGCCAGCGCCCAAACCGATTGAGTGATTGCTGGAGTTGGGCAGCGTCGGCGCGGCTCGCAACTGTGTCGCTTCCGTTGCCGGCGGCCCAATGCAACAGGGCATTCTTTTGGTGGGCTGCAATTGTGAATAGCAGCACGGCCACAGCAAGCATCAGTGACAATGAGATCACGAGCATGGTTGACATAGGAGTGCTCCGCAGGCGTTTTCGATGGACCTAGAATCAATTGATTCGGCCGCATTGGCTATGATGTCAGCGGCACGGCGCGCCGAAAATGCGCGCGCAGACCAGCTTCAGCGCTACTCGAAACGGTACCAAACGAGAATTCCGATCGCGATCGGGGCCAGCCAGATCAACAGATACAAGCAGTAGATGTCGATCAGCTCCCTCAGCCTAAGCAAGGTCAAAGCGCGCCCGGCCTGCTTGCGCTCTTCCGGGCTCGCGACCTGTTTCAGTCGATCGCGCACGACGCCCAGTTTGTCATCGACGCTGTTGTGGTTCTCGCCACACTCCTCCAATGCGAGTTCATAGGAGCTGACGATTTTGTCGAGGCCGCTCTGTTCCAAATTGGGTCGCGCTTCCAAGGCCCGCACACACTTGTTGACCCTCAATCCGCAACGGTGCAACGCCGCGGCGCGGGTCTTGTAGTCCTTTGACAGTTCAATGAGGCCAACAACGAGCGATAGGCCACCCGCAATGAAACTCGTGAAATCGAGGACATTGACGAGATGTTGCGAGATCGTCTCTTCAAAGACCTCCACAAAATACGGAATAATGAAGCCGAACATGCCGGCCATGGCCAGCGCCATCATGCTGGCTTCGTCTTTGCGCTCGAGGCGCTTTGAGGCATTGAACCGTGCCCGCTTGACGCGTCTCCAATCTCGGCGATACTTCTCGCGCGCGGCGTCCGCAACACGTTGCGTCGGCGGGGCAGATGCAGGCTCGGGCAACCTGGAATCTCTCTGCCAGCCTTTGATGCGTGACGCGATTTCCTCGTCCCAGTTTCGCATGTTGATGACGGCTCAAATGGTGCAGCAGGATGTTTCGTCGAGGCCTTAACTGACATCGCGCGATGACGGCGAAGAGCAAATCAAAACAGCGCCCAGCACAGCCATATCTGTCGACGTCCGGCTCCTAACCGCGGCTCAATGGTGCGCGGTGGACGGAGCCTGTTACTCACTTTCGATGGATGCAGCCATCTCACGATTCTCATACGACCAGAAGGCGGTTTGCACGGTTTTCGGCGCTGGTCCGGCGCCAGGAACCCATCGGTGCGGTCATGACGGTGGTAAGGGAGAGCCCGGCTGACCGTTTCACGCCTGACGCGGTTTGCTTCACCAGCTTGTGAGCAAGGTTCAATTGTTTCCTGCGTCGCCAGCCCGCAGTTTGCACCGCGATCAACCGAGGGACATCATGTTCACACGACGACGCCCTTTGATGCCGGCCTGCCGGCGCGCGGGTCCGAATCAAATGCCCCTGGCACCTCTTCTTCCGACACTCATCTGTCTCGGACTCGCACTGCCGGTCGTCACGGCAGCCGGCGCTTCGTCCTACAAAACAACCGATATCCTCGTCATCGGTGATTCCCAATTGTCGTTCGGCGCCGGCCCAGTCCTTGAGACGTTCTTCAGAACCTTGCCGCAACAATGCGCCCGCATCACAAACCCGTCTGCCGAGCCCGACACGCTGACCGGGCTGTCATTCGCAATGATCGGCGCACGCTCAACATCCCTGCAGTCGTGGGTCACACGCCGGACGCCCGCCTGGCGCCAACTCTGCAGAAAAGACAAAACGCACGGCGTCAACGCCAGCACCTGGGGCACGCTGGCCCAACCGAAAATGCGCTACGTACAAATCGGTGAAGGCGCCAGGTTTCAATTTTGCAAGCGGCGGCACACCCCGTTGCAGGCTCTGACGTCGACGGGCGGTTATCGGCCCAAGGTCATCATCTGGTTTCTGGGCGGCAATGGTGCGGGGCGCCTGGCCGGCAGCACAAAATCAACGCGATCTGATGTTGACCGTCTCGTGACTCAACTTCGTAGCGACGTCGGGTGTGTAGTCATGACCACTGTGCCGGTCTATTCGCGGCGGCTCAACCGCACGCGTCTTAAGGCCCAGGCGAACCTCAAAGCAGCGCTCGCCGCGCATGGGAGGCGCTGCAGTTTCGTTGCCGGGTTTACGCCGGCGACGATCAAGCTGGTGCAGGGCCAGGCGCGGTACTTTCGCCGCCGTCGCTCGGGCACCGTCAAGGACCCGTTTCACCCGAGCGAGGCCGCGACGCGCAAAGTCTTCGCACTCATGAAGCCGCAGCTTTGCCGGGCACTGGTCGAGCAACTGGACCGCACGTCACCGAAAGCGGCCCGCGCACGCTGAGCAAGCGGCAATGCCCCGCGCGCGAGGACCGTTACAGCGGCAGCAATGGTCCGTCGGCCAAGCTCTACTCCCAACTCGCGAGCCGAATGGCGGATGTGAATGACCGCTGAACGCCGGACACAGATTGGGTTCAGATCAATGGACTTAGATTGCACGTTATGCCGGTTGCCGTGGATCCTTGTGGGTTGTTCCGCATGAAACAGCACCACTCAAAAGGAGTACTTAGGTTAACCGCATGACGATTGGCGACACGCCTTGAAGCGGCACACCATCCAAGGAGGACGAGATGAGCCCGCTGATGACGATTTTAGCAAATAGCTCAGCCAGCGTTTGGGAAACGACTGCATTGGTCGGTGCCGTGATTGTCGCCATTGGCGTTCGGTCGACTGAACCCTCTCGCAAGCCGGCGCAGACGTCGTCGGTCGATCGTCACACGATGCATGACATCGGTGTTGAGCCTGGTTCCATCACCTGGATGCGATAACACCTCGCGCCTATTTGCGAGGGGCCTGACTAAACATCGGTCGGGCCCGCAACCGGCAGAGTCTTACAGCGAGGGTGCGAAGCACAGAAGCTTACCTCTCGCAACCCTGATGTCCATTTCTGATGCGTCGAATATCGGCATCACTGTCCTTCTGATCGCTCATAAGCGCGGCCGGTCGTTCGGTTCCAGCCACGCCGATTGTGAACATCGTCAGCCCTCTGAGCGGGCGCGGACACCGTGGGGCACAGGCAATCAAGCCGACCGAAACAATCCCAGATTGAACTTCATAGACCACAGAAGGCACGCGCAGAGCCCGACTTGGAGTCCCGCGCAATTATTGTATAATAGGTTGTTTCAGTCGCGCGCGGAGGCAACGCTTTTCCGCACCTCAAATTAACCTTCGTCCAAGTCGTTTATCCGGCCAGCAAGTGCACTTGACGTGCCGTTAACCATGCGGCAATCGTTCCTCACCAGGGTTTACGAACCTTCTCACAGAGCCAACACCCGTGCAGCAGCTACTAGTCGACACCGCCGGAACCGTGTGGGACGCTCATGATTGGCGTTTGCGACGACGATACGGGCGCACAGCCGAGGTCCGCACGCTGATCGATTTTCTGGTGCGCAACAATGGCTTCCTCTCAGTTTCGCTGTCAGACGAAACGGCCGGCATTCGCGCCGCACCCGGTTCGATCTCGACGGTCGGCTATTTGGCGGCTGGTCAGCTTATCGACACGTCCATCCGGCGGGTCGGACTGTCTTGGTACACGGGTCAATGGCAACACGAGATCCTGATCGGCCGCGATGCAGCCATGAAGCGACTTATGCAGCTTATGAGCACACATCACTCACGAGCTCTTGGCCGCTTTCTCTCAGAGCCGCGCGCTGTCGAAGGCATTCCGCAAACGCACCCGCACACCAAACTGCTGCAGCTCTGGCGGGCTCAGGCCGGCAGCTTCCAGTGGGCCAAGGACTTTGAGTATATCCACGACATTACAGACGGCAAATTCATGCTCGTACAGTGGTCGAGCGGCGCGCCCAAGCTGGTCTTTGCCGCCATTGGGAAGGGTTCGGAGGTGTACCAGGACCGCGGTTGGATCGACACGTTTTCGGGTAAGCGTGTCGAAGATCAGCCCGATATGCGCTTCGGATCGTGGATCGCAAACTCCTATCGCGAGGCCTTGCTCGCCAACGAGCCCCGAGTCAGCGACATCGATGTGATCGTGTCTGACCCCAAGCACGGCAACGAGAAACACCTGACGTATTCCCGCCTGACATTGCCGGTACAATCAACGAATGGCAATTTGCAGCTGTTAAGCGCGTCGTGTCCGAGCGGCGACATCGACCTCCGAGTCAAAGTCCACCACGAATCCGAATAAGTCATCGACCAAGTCAGCAGCGCGCATACGGCAGAGAACAAACTTGGTTTCGCTGCCCGGATAACCCGGCATGTTGCGGATGGTCACGTGGCGGGTAATTTCACGATAGCCCGTTCGTTTGTCGAGATCGCGCGATGAATTGGCATCCGAAATGATACCGCAGACCTCGTCGACGTCCCAGCGCGTACAGGCGTAGGCGCGACCAAAACGCGGCATGATTTGTGCCAGCTGTCGGCCGTGCACTTCAGGGTGGTACCATATTGCTCCGCTGTGCAGAACGCGGCCCGTAATCTCCTCGGCGTTCGGTGCCGTCACCGTGCAACTCTCTCCTTCGACCTTGTCGCGTTCCGGGTTGGCATAAAAGTAGCGCAATGACTCGGCTTCCAGTTTGAAATTCGTATTGCTCCAATCGAGCAATTTGGCTGCCTGCGTAGCCACAACTTCACCGTCTGCGTTTCGCCCGATGATGACGTATCCCCGATCGTTTCGCGCCCCGCCGATATCTGGATGGAAGCTCGTCGTTAAGGGGCGCCAATTGGCGAGATTGCGGTTGTTGATCTCAATGAGTTGCTCGAAGGTGGCGAACTCTAGAAAGACTCCGCGGTCGGCTGCAGCATTCGCTGCCTTTAAAAAAAACCTTGAAAGTAGATCTCTAGGACCAAACTCTAACTCAATCTGGTCAAGCAGCTTGTCAACCTGCTGGGCATTCTGCATTTTCCGACCCCTTCCCCTAAGGTTGAGCGCCGAAAGATGCCTCTACTGACTGCCTATTGAAAGCACGACTCAAGTTATTGGTTACG
>JBPCWB010000771.1:0-2948 GCA_051009955.1 Hyphomicrobiaceae bacterium
GTGTCATGCAGGTGCTGAACGAGTTATCGACGTACTCTGCAAACGGTGGACAGTATTCGAAGTCGAAGCTTTCGTAGAGGCGGCGCGCCGGGGCGAACGCATCATTTCCACCGGTCTCGAGGCTCAATCGGTCGTAGGATCTCGTCCTGGCCTCTGCCCATGCTCCACAAGCCGGCGCGCAATACCACCGCAGCGCGCTGTCTTGAGCGTATGCATTGACTTGATTTCGCCATGGCCGGAGTCCAGTTCCTTCAGGGCAATGCAGCCGACAAGCTGCGGGCCATCCCAAGCTGACCAGAACGTGATGCCTTGCCGCTTCAACGCATCGAGGTCCAGCGCATGCACGCTACCGGCAGGTGAATTGGTATGTGCGAATTCGAGATGTGCGCTCAGCAACTCGGCAATATCCGGTCCGCTCAGGTCATCAACGACGATCTTGATATCAGATCTTTCAGAATTGGACATTGCGCAAAGGACCTGAAGTCTGCTGGCTTCTACAGTTGAGTCAGACCGAGATGAGCAAATACACACACGGTTTTGACTGTGGGTTTCTGAACACGCGGGGACCACTGTCGGGCGTCCGCAGCCAATCCTCGCGGGCCAGCCGGAATGCTTTGTCGCCGCTTTCGAATATCAGTGCGCCCTCAAGCATGAGGAGTTGTTGGGCGGTGATGGCATGGGTTTGGACGTCAAGGCGGACCTCGGCCTTGCCCGGCAGTGTCACTTCGGTCACCTCCGCGCCGCGGACACCCGCGGCCGAGATGGACCGGCGAACGTAGCCCGTCTCCGGATCGATCCAGACCGGCTGTTGGTCGCGCGCGAGATGATCCGCCTGGTCCGCTTCGGTTCGCGCAAGCAGCATCGATAGCGTTAGTCCGAGGGCGTTGGCCAATTTTGCCAGGATGTTTGCCGTGGCGCTGACGTCACCTTTTTCGATGCGGCCGATCATGGCTTTGGAGATGCCAGCCCGGTTAGCGAGCTCCTGCATGGACCAATTGCGCGTATGACGTTCGGTCTTGAGACGGGTCGCGAGGGTGCGATCGATGTCGTCTGAGATATTAGTCATTTGTCTATTATATTAGATATCACACACAGAGCAAGGTGACCTCGAATTGCGGGATTATCGCAATCTGCGCGCAAATCTGCTCGTTGAGCCAACCTTATGCGCGAACACGGGCGTACGGAGAGCGACCAGTGGCGAACTGCAATGCCAACAGCAGAACGAGGCAGATAAGCAGCAGGTAGGCACCCAGCAGCAACGAGCCCGCCGCCGACCCGGTTGCGTCTTTCAGCTGACCGGCCAGGATCGGCAGCAGCGCGGCCCCAATGAAATGCCACGCGAAATAGATGCCCAGCCCGACGGCGCGATTGTCCGGCTGCAAAAGCCGGGCCGGTAACGTGGCGATCACGGGCGTGGCGAAGGCCAGAGCCAATCCAAAGAACAAGAACGCCGTGCCAATGTTTGCAGCATAAGGCGCGTAGGCCCCGGCACACGTCGCAACCACCAAGCCGACGATCATCACTGTGTTGGGAACATTGAAGCGATAGGCAACGTAACCGCCTAGCGGTAGTGCGATCATGAAGCTCCAGGAAATGACGCTGGTCAACAGGCCGGAGTCGGGGGCACTTATACCCTGCTCCATCAGCAGGATCGGGCCAAAGCTCAGAAAGATCACATAGGCGCCGTTGAGACACATCCAGATGATGCCGGCGATCTGGATCAGAAGGAATTCGCTGTCACTCAAACCCAGCCGACGTTTGGTCCGTGGGCCTGCGGATGCCGGTTCGAATCGGTTGGGTTGGTGATAGGCAAAAGCCAGTGCGGTGTAGGCGACGAGGCACCCGACCGAAGTCAGGAAGAAGACCAGTCGCCACGAAAATCCGTCGGCTAATACTGGTTGTGCAGCCTGTCCGGCCGCAATGCCGATCGGCCAGCCAAGCACAAAAATGGACATCGCAAAAAACAGCGTGCGCCGGTCGAACCAGTCAATCACCATCTTCGCCATCAGGACGAAAAGAAAGGTCGCGCCCGCACCGCTGGTCAGGCGACCCGCTGCGAGCACGGTGTATGAGTCGGCGACACTCGTGAGGACACCGCCGACACTCATCAGAACCAGTCCGAACAGGACCGCGATCTTGTCGCCCCACCGATTGCCGACATAACCAGATGCGATCGCAAGAACGATGCCTGGCAGCATGAACAGCCCGATGAGGGCGCCGACCTGCCGGTAATCCATGGAGAAGTCTGTTATCAGGAATGGTGTGACCGATCCTGCGGACTGAAATTGAAAGCCCAACGCAAACCGCGCGACAAACAAGACGCAGAGGATTTGCCACTGTTTCGCAGTCATCGGCGGTCGGAGCACTTGCGGTCAATTGGTGTTTGGGCGGGTCTGCGCCCGCCATTGACGCAACTTAGTCATGAATACTTAAGGTTGCATTACGTGCACTGTTGATCAGACGGTGCCAAGTTGGTGACGGGGCCGTGCATTGGAGTGGATTCGAAATGCTGTTATTTATTAGACCGTTATTTCTGTCGCTCGAGTTGATCGAGCAGATTTAACGAGCACCGTACTTCAACCGTTGCGCGTGGGGAGGCTGCTGGGCAGACCTTCTTCTCATGCATTCGCACACGGATCAGAACCGGATGGCGACCGCTACAACTTTAGCTCACTGTTGCACGCGGACTGCCAAGCGCGAGCCTCGATTGGCCGGACTTTCTATGAGCTACCGACGTCCGGCCAATGCCGATCCGGCGGGTCCAATTGCCGATTGTGCGACTGGGGACTACTGCCAAAAATCGGAGGCGGCTATGATCAGACAAGCTGAATCGTCGGGCAATACCCTAGGGAGTGAACATGTCCAAGACACGCATGTCGTTAACTGAAATTGAAGAGTTCGCAGCTTCCTGCCTGTTGGCGAATGGTTGCAACGAGGCCAACGCGCGT
>JBPCWB010000772.1:0-7036 GCA_051009955.1 Hyphomicrobiaceae bacterium
ACGGACGGGCGGCGACTGTGCCTGATAACGAAGTTTGCCACAGAGGCATCCACCTTGCGCGCCTGACATTGCGACCTCTTAAGAATTTTTTCACAGCAACGAATAGACTATCATCCCATGCTTGAGAGCCGCCACGAATTCCGCTCCGACAGCTAGCGACCGTCTAATGCCGCAGGTCCCAGCTGCCGTTGAATGCCGTGGCTACTGGCAAGTCGGTGTGGGCAAGCGATGAAACGCGCTTGTGAGCCGGCCGATCTCACGGCGAGCAGCGGACGGTGCCGGACTTAACGGACGGTCACCCATTGGCGTTGAACGGCGTTATTGCCGAACCCGGCATAGTCGAAGCGTGGTTCAAGCGGTTGCACATTGCCGTTGCTATCTGTCGCGCGGCACATCAGTTCGTGCTCACCGGGTGGCGCCTCCCATTCGTACCGCCAACCGCGCCAGGCATAGCGGCCCAGCTCTTGATCAAGTGTCGCCTCCTGCCAGTGCCCGTCGACGGCCACTTCCACTTTGGCGATCGAAACACCGGCCCCCGACCATGCCCGTCCAAACAGGGTAACAGGGCCCTGGTCGACCAACCGGCTTCGCGTATACACGTCAGGTATGCCTGGCGGAACCATGAGTGATTTCACACGGATGGTGGTGATGGGTACGCCCGGCTGATCGGCAGTCTCTCGGTAGACGTAGGTGCCGACCTGCTGGTAGCCGTCGAACGCGCGGTCGATCACGTCAATGCGGTCGAGCCATTTCACGCTGGCCATGCCATACCAGCCCGGAACGATAAGGCGAAGCGGGAAACCATGCTGCGGCAGCAGCGGCGCTCCGTTCATGGCCCAGGCCAGCAGCACATCCTCGCCCAGCGCTT
The DNA here is from genome assembly GCA_051009955.1 of Hyphomicrobiaceae bacterium. Lineage (GTDB taxonomy): Bacteria > Pseudomonadota > Alphaproteobacteria > Rhizobiales > Hyphomicrobiaceae > Tectiglobus. Next base: position 869 of record JBPCWB010000772.1, read on the forward strand.
GGTCAGGCGGTAGACTGCGACCGTAGTCATGCTCGATTCCACCGCCAAAGCCGTGGTCTTTGCCATAGAAAACGACGTCGCGCGCATTGGCGGCCAGACCGGCCCGCTCAAGGACACCTTTGAGAGGCGTGCCGATCCACTCAGCCGTACCGACGGCCTCATGATGCCAGGGTTGGCTTTGCGCACGCGGTGTGATCCCCGCTCGACCGTTGCCGGCGCATTCAAGCGTGACAGGAAACGAACGTTCAGGGCAACGTTTCAACTCATCGAGGGTGAGCTTGAGCGGCTTCTCGACAAGGCCACCAATGCTCAGCGTCCAGTCTGCAGCCGTCGGCACGAATGGCACATCAAAGTGAATGAGCAGATAGTGCAGGCCGGCGGGAGTCAAATCGTAGCGCAACGCTTCCAGAAGTGTGCCCGGGTTGCGGTTTGCCAACTGCACTTCGTCGCGCGAGAATGCGCCTTCCGAAAGCGGACGTTCCTCGGGATTGAAAAAGGGATGAAAGGGTCTGGACACAGGGTGCTACCGTACAAATAGTCTAGGTTCTGTCGCATAAAGCGAATTGGCACTGATACGCAACGGTGACCACCACCACTGCCACAACCCGGTTAGCTAGCATACCGATACCGAACAACGCCAGAAACTGCTTGTCGCCGACGATCCATCGAACGCGTTAGGTCGCTAACCCGACAGATAACCCGGCCGGACCAACCTCGCGTGTCCGTGTTGGCCTGCTCTGGCAGTCGCAACCATCGGCGACAGTTCATCACCGCAGACTCAGCCAAATCGCTTTTCGATGTAGTCCTCGACTATGCTTTTGAAGTCTGCGGCAATGTTCGCGCCGCGCAATGTCTTGAACTTCTTACCATCGATGAACACCGGCGCGGCCGGTTGCTCGCCGGTTCCCGGCAGCGATATCCCGATGTCGGCATGCTTGGATTCACCCGGTCCGTTCACGATACAGCCCATGACGGCAAAGTTGAGCCGTTCGACGCCCGGATAGCGCGCTTTCCAATCGGGCATGCGCTCGCGGATCATGTCCTGGACGTCCTTGGTCAATTCCTGGAAGACCGTCGATGTCGTACGGCCACAACCCGGACAGGCCGTGACGATCGGCACGAACGCCCGAATGTCCATGGTTTGCAGCAGCTCCTGCGCCGCGCGCACTTCCTGGGTTCTGTCGCCGCCCGGTTCCGGCGTCAAGGAATAACGGATGGTATCGCCGATGCCCTGCTGCAGCAGCACGCCCATGGCTGCCGATGACGCGACAATGCCCTTCGAGCCCATGCCTGCTTCCGTCAGGCCCAGATGGAGGGCGTATTTGCACCGGTCGGCCAGGTTCGTATAGACGCTGATGAGATCCTGCACCGCGGAGACCTTTGCCGAGATGATGATCCGATCGGCCGCAAGTCCGAGTTCTTCGGCACGGGCGGCGGAAAGCAGCGCCGACTGCACGATTGCCTCGTGCATGACGGAGCGCGCCGGCAGCGGAGTTTCCGATTGCGCGTTCTCGTCCATCAGGTGCGTGAGCAGCTCCTGATCGAGTGAGCCCCAGTTGACGCCGATGCGCACCGGCTTACCGTATTTGAGCGCCATCTCTATGATGGCTGAAAACTGGCGATCTTTCTTGTCCTTGAAGCCGACATTGCCTGGGTTGATGCGATACTTGGCCAGCGCCTCGGCGCATGCCGGATTTTCCTCCAGAAGCTTATGGCCGATGTAGTGGAAGTCCCCGACGAGCGGAACATCGATGCCGAAATTCGCCAGCTGCTCGCGAATGCGCGGTACCGCCTTCGCCGCTTCGTCCCTGTCAACGGTGATGCGCACGAGTTCGGACCCGGCCTGGGCCAACGCCGCCACTTGCTGCACTGTCGCGCCGACATCTGCGGTATCCGTATTGGTCATGGACTGGACGACAACTGGCGCATCGCCACCGACGGTGACACCACCAACTCGAACGGGCACGCTGTTGCGACGTGCCGCGCGGAGATCGCTCATGGTGTTGCCTTCCGGATCAGCTGGAGAGGAGGGAATGCCGTCCACGTTCGCGTCTCCCACAAGGTTAGCGACGCAACCGCGCCATCAGTTCGCCCGAGGGATATGAGTCAGCCGGCAGGCCAAACTGGATCTGCGCACGCTTGACGGCGGCCCGACTCTTGGCTCCATGCTTGCCGTCAATCCCGCCCGTGTCAAAGCCGCGGCGATTGAGCAGTTGCTGCATCGTCTTGATCCGCTTGTAATCAAATTGCTCAATCGGCCCGCGCCCCGTCCGGTAGCGCGACGCTCCCGCCAGCCGCGTCGCCAGATAGGCGGCTGTCATGGCGTAGTTGAGCGATTGGTTCCACTGCGGATAGATCTTGAAGTTATGGTAGGCGAGGAAGGCGGGACCGTTGCGCCCGACGGGCAGGAGCAGAGCAGCCTTGACATCATCGCCCTTCAATTTGCCGCCACTGCGCGTTCTCACACCCCACTTCGCCCATTGTGAGCGTGGATGGTCAATCGACAGATCGGCTTCTCGCCAGGGCATGCGCGATGGTACTTGGACTTCTTCGAGCCAGGGTTCACCCGTGCGCCAACCCAGATGCTGAATAAAGTTCGCCGTCGATAGAATAATATCGGCATCACTGCGCATGAGATCACGCAGGCCATCGCGGTCACCATCCACCGCAAAATTGAGATAGTGATCCGGCAGGAATTGCGTTTGGCCGAGTTCCCCGGCCCAAGAGCCTACAAGGCGCGACAGCGGCAGGTATCCGCGGTCGACGATCTTAAGGGCGGACGCCAATTCACGGCGAAAGAGTTCCGGCCGGCGGCAGTCGTAAGCCAGCGTGGCGAGTGAGTTGAAGACCGGATACTGCTTCGAAATCCCTGCACCGAAGTCGCTTTCCAACGCCCAAAATGCAGTGATGACAGGGCCCGGCACGCCATAGGTCTGTTCGGCACGCCGAAACAGCGCAGCCTGTTGCTTAAGCTTTTTTGCACCGGTCTTGAGGCGGTGCCCCGATACCAGGCGTTTTGAGAATTCCAAGAACGATAGTGAGAAGAAACTCTGGCGACGGTCGCGACGGATGATTGCGGGATCAAATTTTACCGGGTCGTAGGCGCTGCGGATCAACTTTGTAGAGATGCGCTGGCGCAATAGCTCGCGTCGAAACGTCGACTTCCACTTTGCGAAGCTGCCGGTATTTCGACAATCGGCGTTGGCAGCGTTGGCGTTGATCGATGCCCCACCAAGCGCGCACGCCGCGACAATCAATAACCCTATTAATCGACCCATCAATATCTTTCCGTTTTCAAGCATCTATCCGGCCGTGCTCACCCGTTCCATGACATGCCGTCAAGTGGGCGTTATCTTCGTCCCGAAGAAAACCCCAGGAGCGCCCGCTTCTGTGCGGCTTTCTGCCAACATTGCCCGTATTATGGCTTGCTGGAAGACAAAAGGAAATCGTGCGCTTGGCCCTGAAACGTTGGTGATTGAGCCTAGGTTGAACCAGTGGTCATGAAGACACGGTCACAAGTGCGGGACGTAACGAGTACTCCATGGTGCCAGAGGCAGAACCTAAGGCCTATATTGTCGCGGCGAGACGAACAGCTCTCGGACGCATCGGCGGATTGCATCGGACGAGGCGGGTCGAGGCTTTGGCAGCCCCCGTCATCAGCGCGCTGCTGGACGACGCGAAATTGGACGCGACCAAGGTTGATGAAATCATCGTCGGCAACGCGACGGCGGGCGGCAATCCGGCGCGCCTCGTGGCGTTGGCGGCTGGCCTACCCGAAACCATCAACGCCAGTACTGTCGATCAGCAGGATGCCTCCGGCCTCGTCGCCATCATCCAAGCTATGCGTCTTGTCGGTCACGGCGACGCCAACATTGTGATTGCCGGTGGAGCCGAGAGCATTTCGACAGCTCCCTGGCGCGTCGCGCGACCACGCAATGCTCATCAGATGCCGCATTTCATCAGTCCCGAACCATTGTCGCAAATGAGTGCGGACCGGCCAATCCCCGTCGAGGCAACCGAGCAGCTCGCGCGGACACTGCGGATTTCCCGACATCGGCAAGACGCGTTCACCGCCAGCTCCATGGAACGGGCCATCGCTGCCCGAAAAGCCCAGCGCTTTGCCGATGAGATTGTTCCGCTGCGCGCGCGGATCGAGGAAGCACGCGATCAATCGACGGAAGCCTGCGATATTGATGAATTGAGTGAAGAGCTGCCATTTCAGGAAGACGATGGCACGCTGACGCCCGCAAACACCAGCACCTGGCACGATGGCGCGGCGTTCGTGATCGTGGTCTCAAAATCCGTCTGGGAGCAGATGGGTCAACCGCCGGCACTGAGTCTGCTGGCGAATGCCGCGCTTGGAGTTACGCCCGGCAGGGAAGCCCTGGCACCGATTGCCGCCGTCGAAAAGATGTACAATCGCCTCAATGGTTTCGACCGTGCGAGCATTCGGATTGTTGAGACAAGCGAGACATCGGCAGCCCAGGCTGTTGCATTGGCAGAGGCTCTCGGCCTGGATGAGACGTCGATCAATCCTGAGGGCGGAGCGCTCGCACGCGGCCATCCCTTTGGCGCTGCGGGCGCTGTTTTGGTCGTTCGGCTGTTCTCTCAGTTGGTCCGCAATCCGGACACGGGCCGAGATGACGCATGTGGAATCGCCACGCAGAGCGCCTTGGGTGGGCTTGGTGTCGCGGCACTTTTTTCGAGTACTGGAAGCAGTTAGGTGTCAGATGCTCTCACATCAATCAAATAAAAGGTCGACAATCGATCGTCCGCTCTGCCTTTGGCTCACGCTTTGATGACAGCATTGTAACGTTTTTGCGCTGTCAATTCAGTGTATGATTTGTACGTTGTTTCAGTGCGTGCTTGATCGGCGTCTCTGCGCAGCAGATGCTCAAGGGACAATGGGCAGGCGATTAAAATCCAAGAAGCGATGATCGACTGTGCTCAGGTTGTTCACATTTGAGCCGCGATCGCCGCAAGACGGCCACAGCTCAGGGCGATAGTGTTGAGATTCGGTCGCATTTGCGCTTAGTTTGGTCAGCTGTGGCCGACGGCGGACAATTTCTAACCGGGCCATCAAGCGTCTGTACAGAAGATGAATTTTGAGTGTCGGGAGGGTCGTGAATGGACCTCGTTGCGATTGGTCAGGAGCTAGGAACACTGTTACCGACCGGCCAATCTTTGATTGCCTTCGCCATTCTGTCGATCCTGTTTGCGCTGCTCTTTCTGTCCAACACCGGACGCAAACTTCGCGAGCAACTCGCGGCAACGGTATTTTCCAATTGGCGGCTCGCGCTCCTCGGTGCGACGGGCATTATCCTGTCGATCGCCTCCGGCTGGACGACATGGGACGGCATGCGCAATTTCACGCAGGAGCCGATCCTGTCGCTTATGATCACGTTCGGCATTCAGGGCGTGATGCTCATTGTTGCCTGGTTGATCGGGGAGAGCTTCGCGACCGGCATGAATTTTCGCCCGACGGCTCAAAATGAGGGCCAGTCGCGCAGTGCCATACGGGCTTTGCAGCCGCTGATTGGCTCGGTGATTGGGATCCTGCTGTTTTCGGCGATCGTGCTTCTCATCCTCAATCAGGTCAGTCCGGACCTGCTGTCGCAGCAGCAACTGGAATCGAACAATTGGATCCTATTGCCCGACAGTCTGTTGTTGGCCGCCGTCGGAATTCTGCTGTCCGCGACGCTGCTTATGAACGCCGGCAGCGACATCGTCGGTGACTATTTGCAGGCCGCGCGCGTGATCGTGCGCAGTGCCATTTTGTGGGTGATGTTCCTCGCTTGCATGGCGACATCGGTGTTCTTCTCATTCGACTCTCTGTTCTCGACAATCTTCCCGCAGCGCGAGCGCGTACGCGCCGCCGAGTTACGGGCGCAGAACCAGGTCGCCGGTATCGTCAATGACATCGGAAGTCTGGCAACGCGACGGCGCATCGAAGAGCGCGATCGCCTGTTCGAGGCCGAAGGTTGGCAACAGTACGATCAAACACTCGCCCGCCTGGTCACGCAGGCGCGCCAGGCGCCTGAGGCGCTGCAGCAGTATTTTGAGACCAAGATGCGCGAACGACAGAAAATTGTCGCCCGGCGCCAGGAGGAAAAGTCCGCCGCGGAAGGCCAACAGGGTCGCCTCACCCGACGGGCAACAATTTTAAAC
>JBPCWB010000773.1:0-2673 GCA_051009955.1 Hyphomicrobiaceae bacterium
GCGGTCAAACCTTCGATTGTCGTGATTTCGGAACCGTCGGCCTGCACCGCGAGCATAAGGCAACCGCGCACCATTGCGCCATCAACCTCAATCGTGCAGGCGCCGCACACGCCGTGCTCGCATCCGACGTGGCTGCCCGTCAATCCAACTTCATCACGAAGAAAATCAACCAGGTTCATGCGCACGGGAACCGATCGACCAACGCGTTCGCCATTCACCACCAAGGCAATCTCCCGCATCTTGCTCATCGTACTAACTCCGCAAGTGCCCGCCTCAGGATGACTCCTGCAAGATGCCGTTTGGCTTCCGGACCGGTATGTAGATCGCCGTTGAATGCAATGTCGCCGACACGTTCGACCGCCGCGTCTATTGCTTGTTGATCGTCAACGGCCTGTCCGTCCAGTGCCGCCTCGACGGAGGGCGCTCGAACGACGCGATCGCTCACTCCAAAGAACGCGACCATTGGATCGGCGTAGTGCTGGCCCACATCGCACAGGACGGCAACACCGGCAATGGCATAATCGCCATGCCGCCTCGCCACCTCCTGGAACGCGAACTTCCGGCTTGCGCCGGGTTTCGGGATTGCAATCATCTGCAGGATTTCGGTCGGCGCGAGAGCCGTCTCATAGGGCCCCAGAAAAAACGCACTGGCATCGATCACGCGTTCACCCGACTGCGATACGGCATGGATCCGCGCATCGAGGGCCAACAGCAGAGCTGGCAGTTCAGCCGCAGGATCAGCCAATGCGACGCTGCCGCCGATTGTCCCGCGATTGCGGATTGCCGGATGGGCAATGTGCGGCAACGCCGCCGCAATGACCGGCATGTGCTCCGCGATCTGCGCCGATCTCTCCAATTGCACGAGCCGCGTCATGGCACCGATTTCGATCATGTCGCCATTCTCGCGAATGAAACTCAACTCCATCAGGCGATTGAGATCCAGCAGCCGGTCCGGCTGCGCCAAACGGAAGTTCATCATGGGCATGAGGCTTTGGCCGCCCGCGATCGGACGCGTCTCAATGTCCGGCTCCGACAGTATGGCAAGCGCCTCGCTCAACGTATGGGGACACTCGTAAGCAAACTCGACCGCTTTCAATGCGCCATCTCCTGCTCGTTGTTCCCGAGACGCGGCTCCATCATGCAACGCCGCCACGACGAACATCATCATCACTTATCCCGGCGCGCACAAGTGCAAACGCCTCGGTCCGTCCACGCTCCACCGATGACCCCGCTCGCACGTGACGTGCCAATCCTATTTGATGGCCTGCGGATTGATCGGTGAACCACATCCGCCCGGCAGATTCATCGGCGGTGCGCAGAAGAAGAACTCATAGACGCCGTCCTCCGCACAATCCTCGGCCAATTCCTTCAAATAGAATATCTCACCCATCGTGATGCCGATCGCCGGAATCACCACCCAATGCCAAGGCTGGTTCACTTCGTCGGTTTCGTTGGGCCGCACTTCGCAGCCCCAGGTATCGGCACAGATCGCAGCAATGTCGTTCTCTTTGATCCAGTAGCAGGTCTCGAATGCCAAACCCGGCGCATCACCGCCGGCGTATCCGCCCCAGACACCGCTTTTGAGACAGGCCTCCTGCTGACCCGTGCGCACGATGACAAAGTCAGCCCGACCGATCGTCACTCCTTGCCTCTCGGCAGTTTTTTCGAGGTCCTCAATCGTGATGGCGTGGCCGTCTTCGAGAGCATCAACCCCCTTGTAGCGCGCCACGTCCAAGAGAACGCCACGGCCGACCATCTTGTCCTTGGTATGCTCAATTCCCAGTTTGTGCGCACCACGCGCATCCACTTCCCGGGCGTCGTAGCCGTTGTACATCTTGTCGTCGAGGAAGATGTGAGCGAGGGCATCCCACTGGGTCGATCCCTGGCAGGGCATGTTAATCGCATCATCGGCATAACGCAGATAGGCGCCGATGTCCTGGTTGCCCGCCGCAGCGTCGGTGCCGGTTGCCAGCATCGTATGAATCGGGTTCCAGCGACCACCAAACAGCCCGGACTGAATCTTCTCGTCCAACGGCAGTCCGAGTGCGAACGTCTTGCCCTTCCTGATCAACTGTGACGCGTTGATGATATCGTCTTGCGTGATGAGATTCAGTGTGCCGATTTGATCGTCCGATCCCCAGCGCCCCCAATTCGAGAGTTCTTCAGCGGCCTTATAAATGGCCTCGCGGCCGACGTTGATGTTCATGGCACACGTATTTCCCTGCTTGGTGCATTATCAATTCAATCGGTCAGCGCCAGCGCGATCGCCGTCGCCCGATAGTATCCGCGGCCTGAAGTCAGGCCGCATGGCCATCGTCACGAAGTCTAGTCAGGATCCAGTCCAGATGCAAAACCGGGCGCCGAGCACGATCGCATCGTCACATTCAAGCTTCGACCGCCATAAGCGGGGCCGCCAACTGCTGTCCGTTCATCCTGGGGCGCAATGCAATGTGCGGGTCAGACCTCGACTTCAGTCCCGATCCGCAGTTTGCGCGCGGTACCAGTCCAGAATTTCCTCACCGGTCATAAAGACGGCGCCACCTCGTTCGCAAATGTAAGTCAACAACTCCTCAAGGTAACGAATCCGGTGGGGGGCGCCTGTAATGTAGGGATGGATGCTGATGGCCATGACCCGGGCATTCGTTTCACCGTCACGCCGGAGCTGGTCAAAGT
>JBPCWB010000774.1:0-10126 GCA_051009955.1 Hyphomicrobiaceae bacterium
TCGTTCGTGACGTCGACGACATGGTGGCGCCCGTTCCATTGACGAACCAGCCTCGCGCCCGGTCGCGCGAGCGGCTTCGACGAGTTTGGCGCGGCCGCAAGCCGACGCAACCGGCGGATCACCCGCGCCTTTGTCAGGCCAGAGTCACGCCATTGGATTTCGCAGGCGATCATACGGAACATCATGCCCCGACTGATGCGCGGTGGCGGGCGACAGCCGAACAGGGCAGTCCAGTGCTCGACCAACTCCGATCGAGACGCCCTATCGAGTAATTCCAGCTTGTCTTGGGTCATCGCGACCTCGCGCGGACTCGGCTGAGCCGATAGACCGATGTCTTCGACGCTCCGTCTCGCTTGCGATTGATTGCGTAGCCACGCTGGCGCAAGCGTGTCAGCGCAGCGCGAACAGTGTGATGCTGCCAATTCAATGCCGAAGCGAGTTGATCCAGCGACACATCTGTTTTCAAAGCATCAAGCAACGTGGCAAGTTTGGTGCCGGATTTCGGCGGTTGCAGCTTTCCCTTGGCCATTACCAACTCCATAGGCGGGGCCTGTCCGCCGGCCCCTCGAACGCGCCCGGGATGCGCCGGGCCGCGGCCGGCCGAAATCCGACCGACCGCGGTCAGTACTGCTCGATTTTGAAGGAATTACCGGTCGAATCTGGCGACAAAAGACATTTTATTCGAAACCTGCCCTTCATGTTCCGAAGGATCTTCTGGAAATGCCTTATCGCCGCTTTTGCTAATCCGATATCTTTTTCAACAATGCTCCTTTCGATTGGTAATTCACTTGCTGCCAAGTATTCTTTGAGGTCTACCGCTTCCTTTTTGAACGCCGCGATTTCCTCCTCACTGATAGAGTGTAGTCGTTCATCTTCGCCACCCCGTTGATCTTTGGTCAGCGTTCCTAAAACAAAAACTTCACCGGTTTCTGCATCGATATGAATATCATCTGGATGCGGCAATATATCGGGACGTGGCCGATCTGCTTCGTCATATTCTTCGAACAGCTCTTGCCATCCGATTTTATAGTGCACGACAGTATCCACGAGTTCTGCCTATCGCTGGTCCACAAACCCCTCGGCATCGAATGTCATCTCGAGAAGCAATCGCTGAGCGGGGACACTGCCCTTTCCAGCCTTGACGGCCACGGATCGCATGACAGCCTGGATCATCGGTACGGTCACCCGACTCTCGCCCTCCGTGACCTTGATCTCACGATTGGCTTCCTTGCGAATGATCTCCACTAGCCTGTCGAGGCCGTCCCGCGGAAACTTGTTCTTGGCGCATTTCGGCCGACCCTTCGGGTTACCGGATTGTCCTTTCCGGAACTGGTGCATGCGCGGCGGCCGGCCGTAACTCGGCTTGTCATCATCAGACGCGTCAGTCATGTCGGCCTCCATCATTCGCATTGGCCAATTCGTCGAATGTCAAGCCGGTATCAGCATGAACCGCGCTGACGCCCAAATCAGCGAAGCGGCGAACAATGACATCGCAGTAGTTTGGATCGAGTTCGATACCGAAACCACGGCGACCCGTTTGGTGGGCAGCGACCAGTGTCGTTCCACTGCCGGCAAATGCATCCAGGACCGCGCCGCCGCGGTTCGAGCAATCCCGGATTGCATCACTGACCATCGCGACCGGTTTGACGGTCGGATGCATCGCCAGATCGGCCATTCGATCCGCGCCGAAACAATTGACACCGGGATCGGACCAGACGTTCGTCCGGTTTCGGCCGTGCCATCCGAGATCGATGTTGTTGATGTGTGCCGCGTTTCCCGACTTGAAGACGAAGACAAGCTCATGCTGCGAGCGGTAGAGCGAACCCATGCCGCCGTTGGACTTCGACCAAACGCACAGATTTTTGAGCTCGCTGAACGCGTCGTCACCAGCTGCCAGCGTCTCACGCATGTGCCGCCAGTCCATGCAAACATAGTGGATTGAGCCGTTCTGGCTGCAGGCCGCGATGTGGCCGAAGACTTTCGCGAGAAAAGCCTGAAATGCGTCCTCGCTCATTTCGCCAGACGCCATCGCGAACTCGCGATGCTTGACGCCACCCAGACCGCAAACATGACTATTGATCGGTACATTGTAGGGCGGATCCGTGAACACCATCTGCGCGGGTGCTTCACAAGCAGGCGCTGGTACGTCGTCAGGTCGGTCGCATCACCACATGTGAGGCGATGCTCACCGGACTGAAACGCGCACAGACCACTCCTACCCCCGTCATTTAAACACGGGCTTTTCTCCCGGTGCTGGTGTACCGCCGAAGCTGCCACGGGCGATGACGGCGTCGCGGCCGCCGTGCTTTTCGACCAGGGCTGCTTGTGAGGCTCGTGCCGCCGCGTGGACGGCGTCCGGGTCGCAAATCTTGTGTAGTTCGTTTTCGAGCGCCTCGCGAGTGTCGGCATGGGCCGGGCTGCCGCCGAGATCATCAAGTTCATGCGGGTCCTCGACTAGATCGAAGAGCTGTGGCGGATACCCTGTGTAGTGGATGAATTTGTAACGGCCTTTGCGGATCATGAATGCGCCAGTCGCGGCACCGGCAGCATGATACTCGGAAAAGATGACACGGGCAGGATCATCATTAGCGCTGGCAATTTCAATGATCGAAGTGCCGGGCCGGCAGTCGTCGTCGTCAAGACCCATCGAGTCGAGCACGGTTGGGTAGGCGTCGGTCAGGCTAATCGGTGTGTGGCAGACATGGCCCTTGGGGATGCCGGGGCCTGCTATCATAGCCGGGATGGCTACGGACTCCTCGTAGAAGTTCGACTTGCCCCAAACCCCGCGCTCACCGACGTTGTCGCCATGGTCGGAGACGTAGAGCACGCGCGTGGTCGCTGCCAGACCCGTAGCATCGAGAGTATCCAGGATATGCCCGATGTTGTCGTCGACGAAACTGACGAGCCCGTAATAAGAGGCAAGCGCGATCTTCGTCCGTTCCGGCGTGAAGGTGTCATAGAGAAAACAATCGCGATAGGCGACGTGCCAGGGATGCTCGAGTTCTGGAATTGGCTTCGTTGGCATGAGGCCGGTGTCAGCATATAGCTGATAAAATTTTTCAGGCGCGATCAGCGGGAAATGCGGACAGACCATAGAAACGAAGCATGTCCATGGCTTGCCGTCGTGCGGTTGGTCGGCGCGCGCCTTCAGCCAGTCGGCGGCCACATCGCGGATCTGCCTGTCATAGTGGGTATAGCCCGTTTCGCCAGGGCCGATATTCATGGCCATGTCGCGCACGCGTTCGCGGGGTGGCTGCGGGTCTTTCACTGCGCCCAGCAGATCGCCAACACCGTCGACCACGTGTAGCGGAACGTGTTGGTGATCGAAACCGACCGGATCGTCTTCGGCGCGATAGTGCAGCTTACCTATGGAGTCAACAAGATGACCATTGCGCTGAAGCACGTTGCCCCAGGCCCGCGGTTCGCCAGAGTAGGGATGACCGTTATCCCAATGCCCAATCTCATGCACGTAACGCCCGGTCGCGAATGAGGCACGCGCTGGCACACAAATTGGGCAGGGCGTATAGGCATCGGTAAAACGCGTGCCCCGTGCCGCCAGCCGGTCGAGGTTAGGCGTGTAGACGTGCTGATCGCCATAACAGCCAAGAATGCGCTGCGTATGTTCATCGGCCATAATGATAAGGAGATTGGCAGGCTTAGTTGGCATTGGAACGATACACTCCGGCTACTCTTGTTGAGATGACCTGATCCACACAATCTGCATGTTTGTAACCGGTGAACCGACACTCCCAGGATGGTGCCGAGATCGGAAAAAATCTAACAAGTTGAGCCTTGTCAAGCAATACAGTTGAGTGATTAGGCCCACCGGTTAAAATGTTGGAAGAACCGGAGCGGAAATGGATGGCAGCCTCCGACTTGCGTCGCGCCGCGCGCGAGCCATGGCACAATCGGGTCTCTCACGTCTGTTATCAACGGCAATTCGAGCGAGCTCACACCATTTAACGAAGCCATTCGATGACGTGCTGCAACTTCTCTTGTTAAATTTCAACGGACTTGGTGTTCGGCGGTTGGTCGCGTGGCGCTAGGAACACCAGCGAGCCGAGTGTCAGTTGCATGCCATATCTGCAAGGTCCACAAAGCGGTCATACCAAAGGTCGTTCAAGTAGAGCCTCAGGCCAAATGCATTCTCTTCTGCCGGCCTCGAACGCGCGATTTGGTCGGATCGTAGAATGGCACTTGCGCAACGCTGGCTACGTAGGTCGTCCCCTCTCCAACGGCTTGCAACTGGGTGCCTAGTACTGCCGCATCTCGGCGCAGGTGGACCAATGCCGGGGACTTGCCTAAGCGGTGTGAATACCCAGGACTGTTGATCACACCGACATCTTCACCGTTCCACTGCAGTGTTTCGCCACCGGCAACCGCGTCGTCATGATCAAAGACGATGCCGACGGCAACGAAACGCTCCTTGCCTTCGGCTGCCAATGCTGCATCGTGTCCGCGGAACGCGGCCTTCTTGCGATTAATTGTGAAGCCAGGGCCCACTTCCCAGGGATAATGCTCATCGGTCATGTCGTAGCCAAAGAACAGCAAGGCTGCCTGGATGCGCACGTGCCGGAGGCTCTACGCAATGCAACGATGCGCGGGCGCCGCAACTATGAAAAATTTAGGATCGATCTACTTCGCACATACGCAGCCGAAGGATACATTCGAGCGGAGATCGAGCCCAAAGCACTGGTCATGATAATGTTTGGCGCCCTGAACTGGTCGCTCGAATGGTTCAAGCCAGGACGCGATGACCTGGACGCTTTTGCTACTGACCTGATGAAGCTTATCGAAGGAGAGAAATAGCTCGGTTTTAGGATTTCCAACCACTCCAGATTGGCTCGCCGTTTAGCTGTCATCTTTGTCACCTATCGAACTTCGACGATGATCGAGATCGGCATGCCGACGATGCTCTCCTTGATCTTATCGACATACGGTTCGTCGACGCGAAGTCGACATTCAAGCTTGTCATTCACATCGAGCATGTAGCTGTCCGATGGTATGCCGGCTTCCACAGCGGCATCAGCGATCGCCCAATGGATAGCTTTCTGACGCAAGCTGGGCTTGAATATCTTGCCGATGGGCGTCAGCGGCATCGTCTCGACGATCTCGAGCCGTTTCGGCATCGCTGCCGGCTCTTCAATTCGCGGTTTTAGAAAGTCGAGAAGTTCGTTCGCCGAGACATGCGAGCCAGCGCGCAAACTGACGAATGCGACCGGCAATTCACCAGCATAGCTATCGGGCATGCCGACGGCGGCGGCAACCTCGACATTGGGGTGTGCCAATAGCGCGTCTTCAATAGATTGCGGATCGATATTATGGCTTCCGCGAATAATGACATCCTTCTCGCGTCCGGTGAGGTAAAGCCGTCCTTCTTCGTCAAGTCGCCCAAGATCGCCTGTCAGCAGCCATCCTTCGTCGAGGAACGTTCCAGCATTCCGGCTGGCTTCTGTGTATCCCGGCGACACGTTCGGGCCGCGCACTGCAACAATACCGGTTTCCCCTACTGGCAGCTGCGCCGATATATCCGCGTCGCCCGAGTTGTGCGGGAGAATTGCGATCTCGGAAAATGGCAGCGGAAACCCGCAACAATGCGGTGTCCGCTCTGCGTGCGCCGACTCCAACGCGATAGATCCCGCCGTTTCGGTCATGCCAAAGATGTTGCGGACAGGGATGCCTGTTTTTGCCTCAAAGCTATCTGCCAATTCAGGCGGCAGCGGTGAACCGCCGGTAAGTGCCAAACGGATATTCGAGATATCGGCATCGACAGGTTGCCCCATCAGCCCTGATAGCAGCGTTGGCACCCCGCCGATAACGGTAACGCTCGTGCGTTCTGCCTGTCTCCAGAAGTCTCCCATGAAAGCGGCATTGCGCATGCCCAACCGGCCCGGAACGAGGAGTGTGCCACCGCTTGAAAGGATCGACAGCCCGTAGACGAAGGCGCCGGCGACGTGAAACAAGGGAAAGCCGTTCACGACGACATCGTCCGGCCCATAGCCGTGCAGCACCGCACAGGAGCGTGCGACATGAGCCTCATTGAGACGGGTATGGCGAACGAGTTTCGGCGCGCCTGTCGTCCCGCCCGTATGGTAGAGCGCCGCGATGCCACAATCATCACCGGCCATCTCAAAACCCAACGGCCGGCCTAGCTCCGCAGCGAATAGCGTCTCGAATGACCCTGCTGATCCGGGCGACGGGCAGTCGGCGTCGCAGTCGAAGATTGGTGCTTCGACCCTCAAGTCGCGCAGTGCCGGAACGAGGGTGTTCCAGTAGTCCTGCTCCCGATTGGCTCCCATCATAACGACCGCAGCAACGTTGGCAGCCTTGAACAGCTCCGCAATATGATCGGGTCGCAATAGTGGATTGATTGGGCAGGCCCGTCCGGCGACCTGCGCGCCCCATAAGGCGATCTGAGCCAAAGGTGTGTGGTTCGCAAGAATGGCGACCGAGTTGTCAGAACTGACGCCTGCCGCGCGGAAGATCCGTGCTGACGCCATCACGCCATTGTGCAATTCCGAAAAGCTCCACCGCTGATCTTTTTTAGGGTCGGTGGCATCTGCCAGATAGTGAATAGCCGTCCTGTCTGGCCACTGTTTGGCAGACGCTTCAATGATGCTATGCGCTGAACGGTTCGGACACAGCGTATCAAAGCTACCGGCTTCCAAGGCCCGAATATCCGCGATCGACCGGATCATCCTGATGTCGGAAGTATCTGCACTGCTTCTTGAGCCGCTCATCATTGAGCCCACTGGTTTGTGACGCCGGCGTCGACCAATCTGGCTATGTCTTCATCGCTGTAGCCGGCCTCCTTTAGGACCTCTGCCGAGTTTTCACCCAATCGCGGCTGCAAGCGCCTGATCTCAGCTGGCGTACGGCTGAAGCGTTGCGGGATATCCGTCATGCGCAATCGCCCCTCGGTCGGATGCTCTACCTCCATCCAGAAATTTGTCGCATTGAGTTGCTCATTTTCGAAAAGCTCTTCAAGCGTGTTGACCGGGCCATGCGGTATATTGCTGTCCGCAAGGAGCGAACTCCACTCGGCGTTTGTCCGCGTTGCCGCAATCTCCCCGAGCAAGGCGTAGTATTCCTCAACGTACTTGAGGCGCGATTGAAGCGTCAGGAAACGCTCATCTTCGCCAAGTTCTGGACGGCCGACCTTGGCGCTAAACTCCTGCCAGTGCGCGTCGGTGTACGGGAGAAGAGCAAAAAAACCATCCTTCGTGCGATAGGGGCGGCGCTCTGAGTTGAGAATGCGCTTGTAGCCAGCGGTGCCGAGTGACGGCAAAAAGGTTTCGCCGAACAGATGCTCTACCATCACGTTGGCGACCAATGTTTCGAACATTGGCACTTCGATGTCCTGGCCGCTGCCAGAGCGCTCACGTTCAACAAGGGCTGCCAAGATGGCGATCGTGAATGCCTGCGATGTGGTCTTGTCGGCGACGACGCTTGGCACAAATCGCGGTTCGCCATCAATCACGGATTGCAGCGCTGCCATTCCGGTTCCGGCTTGGATAATATCATCGTAGGCGGCCCGTGCACCCATTGGGCCTTCTGCGCGATACCCATACGCAGCCGCACAAATGATGGACGGGTTTACATTACTTAGCTGCGCGTATGTCAGCCCCAATCGCTTGGCCGGCGCTTTGCGGAAATTGTGAAGGACGACGTCGGCTGTCCTGGCCAGTGCATAGAGTGCTTCGCGCCCATCATCGGACTTCAAATCCAAGACAATCGAGCGTTTGTTGCGATTGCAGCCCAAATAAAACGACGCCATCTTCTCGTGCCGGGCGGGGCCCAAATATCGCGTCGTGTCACCTGTTTCCGATTCGATCTTGATGACATCCGCGCCGAGGTCACCAAGTGTTTGAGCAGCCCATGGCCCAAGCGCCACGGTGCTGCATTCGATGACACGAATACCGTCGAGTGGGCCTGCCATTACATTCTGTCCTTTTTCCGTGGGTTGGTACCGACGATCGGACACCTCGGCCTCAATGTATACGGTGAGCCGTCGCGCCCGTATAGTTGAAGGCATACTCGAAGCGCAGCATGGCAGGGCTAGGATTCAAATGCGATGACCGACCCGATCACCGAGACATTAGTGGGTGCTGACTGGGTTGCACCCGATTGCGCAGGCATGAATTTCTTTGATTGTGACCCAGGGCTGCAACACGGCATTGCGGCCTACCTTCCAGATGACCTGCGCGCCGTTGTCGAGCCGCAAATGCGCGAACTTGGCCGGTTGAGTGGCACGCGGCTGGATGAGCTGGCACGGATTGCAGACCGACATCCTCCGGTGCTGCATCCACGCGACGCAGCCGGCCGCGATGTTGAACGGATCGAATATCACCCAGCCTATCGAGAGATGGAGAAAATCGCCTATGGCGCGTACTCGATCCATCGCATGAGCCACGTCAGCGGCGTGTTCGGTTGGCCGGAACCGATGCCGCCGTTGGTGAAATACATCTTCCAATATCTGTTTGTGCAAGGTGAATTCGGCCTCATGTGTCCGATCTCGATGACCGACACGGGTATAACTTTGTTACGTAACACGACATCACGCGACGTTGCCGACAAATACCTTCCCCGGATGCTGTCCGACGATACGGAGCAATTGTGGAGAGGCGCACAGTTTCTGACCGAGCAAGGGGCCGGATCTGACGTCGGCAATATTGAGGTGATGGCGCGGCCCGACGGTGATCATTGGAGCATCTTTGGCGACAAGTGGTTTTGTTCCAACACTGATGCAGAGGTCATATTGCTGGTGGGTCGCACGGAAGGCGCGCAATCGGGCAGCCAAGGCCTCAGCCTTTTCCTGGTGCCGCGCGAGCTCGATGATGGCAGCCGGAACACCTACCGCATCGTCCGATTAAAAGACAAACTCGGCACGAAATCTATGGCATCGGGTGAAGTCTCGCTCAATGGTGCCGTCGGCTATTTGATCGGCGACGAAGGTGCTGGATTGCGTCAGATCATGAAGACGGTGAGCTTGTCGCGCCTGTCGCACGGCGTCCGGGCGGCGGCCATGATGCGGCGATGCTTGAACGAGTCGCTTCAAGTGGCACGCAATCGGCGTCAGTTCGGTACTCGGATCGTCGAGTTTCCCCTTCTTCGCCGCCAGCTGATGAAAATCATGTTGCTGACAGAACAGGCGTTGAGTGTGTTTCTATTCACCGGTCACACCATGGCTGCTGCAAACGCCGGCGATGACGAAGCAGAGAAGCTTCTCCGGATCCTTACACCCCTGCTCAAGTTTCGTGCCTGTCGCGACAACGTGCCTGTCGCCACTGGTGCAATGGAGATACGCGGCGGCAACGGCTATATCGAAGACTGGGTCAATGCACGTCTGATTCGCGATGCCCAGGTTGGCCTATTGTGGGAAGGCACGTCGAACATCAATGCACTGGACGTGATCTCTCGCGCTATCCCGAAAGTGCGTGCACATGAGACCCTGGCCAGCGCGCTGCATGCGAAATTGGATGAGACAAGCGACCTGCCCGTCCAGTTTCGAATTCAGCTGGCCGGCCTGATTGATCGCGCGATCTCATTTGCAGAGAGTGTCGCCTCAGACCGCGGACAAGAGGACAAGGGGCGGCTGGCGGTCAACGCACTCTACAATGTGACTTCAGCCGTTTTGTTGGCTTGGGAGGGCCTATCCGCGTGTCGTGGTGGCGGTGATGCGCGACGATTATTGCTGTCCCGCATGGTGCTGGACCATCGACTACTGCCACAAGACCCGATGGCGCCCGGCGAGAACCGCTTTGACAAAGCGGCAGCCTCCATTCTGCTAAATGACACACCTATTGAGCTGCCTGCAATTCTTGAGGTCATGGCGCTTTGAAAGTGCATGAAATGTCCGCTCGTTGATCAAAGCCGACTTGGCGCTCGGCAGCAGCTCGCGTTGCGCCGGGAGCACCAGTGAACCGAACGTCAGCACAATGCTAATGACGCTTTGTCCACAAGCCGACGTCATGCAGCCAATTTTCGGCCAACCGAAACCCAACTTTACGTCTGGGGAGGCAACCGATCAGCGAGCAATTTGTAGAGAGATCGGCCAGCTACTTCGATGTGTTTTTGCAGACAAGTGACGGCAGCCTCTTCGTCCCGGCGCCGACATGCCTTTAAC
>JBPCWB010000775.1:0-15618 GCA_051009955.1 Hyphomicrobiaceae bacterium
ACGACGCCATCAGCTGTCAGGCCATTCTTCCTCTGGAACGAACGGACAGCCGCCCGCGTACCGTTACCGAAGTCGCCATCAACGGCGACGTCAGCACCATGATAGGATTTCAGCAGGCACTGCAGCGTCTTGACCTGCTCGCCACTATCACCTTTACGCAAGTTGCGCGTAATTTCCGGGCCATCACAAGGGCTCGGATCACCGGAACCCGGGCGGCACGGAACGCCTGTGCGCGTGCACACCCAACGCTTGCGACCAGAGTCGTTTGTTACCTGATCACACTTAATTTCCTGTTCCTTTGCCCGACGCCAGGCTTGCCAGCCATCACCATGTTCGGATTTCACTGCCTTGCGCCAAGCAGCCCAGGAACCGGGATAGGCGCCCAGCGACTTTGAAATATATTCACGGCTGGTTGCCGTCACCGCATCGGACTTGCACTCTTGCGCAAACGCCGTGCCGATCGACAGTAGGCTTAGCGCGATAAAACCACACGCAAACTTAAACAACATTCTCATTTCGACCTTTCCTCCCGTAACCGGTCGCGACGACCTTTGGGTCTTGGTTCTCAATGGATCGCTTGAAGGAAGACACCGACCCAACTCCGCATGCTACAACACAAGATCAATAACCTCATATTGCGCGAATGACACGGGTCATGCCTTTCATTAGCGGCGCAAGTTTAGCGATGGAAAGAGCAAAATGCGACCCTTTGCTGAACTGGTATTCATTCTGCGCGTCGTGTTGCTCGCGGCGACCGCTTGAGAGGCACGTTTCACTTGTCAGATGCGTGACCCTGTTTGGTGAGGTCGCCGCCCGACGGTTCTTGCCAGAAGAGATAATCCGCAGCAAACATCCAATGCAGACTGTCTTGGTGTTCGCGGCCTTCTTGGGGGCGGCCGAGGCTTGTCGATCAATTGTGGAAAGGTCGCGCGGATGGTCGTCGGTCGTACGCTGCAAAATGGAATTGTGTGTCTTCTCTGGATCTTGCTTGCGAGCCTGTCCAGTGCCGCACAGGCATGCGGGCCCAATACCAAATGCCGCCTCGGCGATCGACACTACTTTGTCCGGATGCCGACCAGTCATGACGGAAAGACAAGGGTCGGTGCCATCATTTATGCCCACGGCTATCGCGGCACGGCGAAAGCTGTGATGGGCAACAAGTGGTTCAGACAGCTCGGCAATCGGCTCGGCGTCGCATTCATCGCGCCAAAGTCGTCGGGTGGAGATTGGTCACTGCCGGGCTCACCTTCACGCATGCGCGGCCAACCCGCCATCGACGAACTCGCTTATTTCGACCGCTTGCTCGACGATGTGACGGCCCGCTTTGCCATCGACGGCAAACGCATCATGGTCACTGGCTTTTCCGCCGGGGGGATGATGGTTTGGACACTCGCCTGCCATCGCAGCAACAGGTTCGCAGCGTTCGCGCCGATTTCAGGCACGTTTTGGCGTCCGGTTCCCGTCAGCTGCACGACGCCACCGGCCAGTATCATCCATCTGCATGGTGATCGCGATCCCATCGTGCCGCTCGCCGGGCGGCGAATTGGACCGACCCACCAGGGCGATGTCCTCAAGGCCATCGGCATGTATGCCGCCTACGGTGATTTCTCCAAACCGATCGACAAACGGCGTGGACGGTTGCGGTGCAAGAGCAGGCGAAATGCCGTCGGCAACATTCTCGACTTCTGCCTCTTTTCCGGCGGCCACACATTCAGTTCTGGCTATATCGAACGGGCGTGGAAGCTCTTCGCTGACGCCGGCCGGTTGTAGTCCGCGTCGCGCTGGCCATCGCCACAATCGATACTTCCCCCATCTGTTGAACCTTTTCCTGCGCCCGCACGACCTACAAGCATCGATGGCGGGATACGGCGCTTATGTCAGCCTCTTGAGGAATAAATTCCCTCATTGGCGGCGATTGTGACCCAGGTAACAGCGTAGCGCTCGTGAAATCGCTAATTGAGAATTAATAGCACCGCCGCGCAGCAACGGTCGTGCCACTGCAGTTAGTTTCGCCCTTGGGGAAGTACCATGACGCTTAACTTTGAAGAAACCACACCTGGCGTTCACATGGCCATGTGGGAAGGAACGAAGTCAAAGGCCGCGCGAACGGTCGTCATCATCGAGAGCTTGGGGCAATTCACACTCTATATTGACGGTGACGTCACGGCCCGGGATCTCGACACCTTCGAGTCAGCGGTGGCACGCGCGCATGCGAACCTGTCATCAAATCATGCCCGCCGCATGGTGAAGATCGCGGGTGGTCTGGTCATTGTCGCCGCCCTTGGAGGAACAGCGATTGGTCTTGGTCATTTGCTATCCAGCATGTCGGTCGCAGGCGTTCAGACGGCCATTGAGACGACCGGTCAGTCCATCCAGTCAATCGTTCAGCCAGCCCAGTTTACGCGCTTCAAGCCGGTCAAGCGGCAGCCTGATCCGGTAGTGATCAATCGTACTGAAGAGCCCGTCGGGCAGCCCATCAATCCAGTTCGAACCGTGTCGACACCAGAGAAGAAGGTGGAGACCAAGCCGGTTGTTTCAGCAATTCCCGAGCCGACCCGTTCCGAACAGGCGACCGTCGAACTCGTTCCGACGTCGGCGACGGCCAAGATGCAAGCGAGCAATGAAAACCCGTCGACCCAACAAGCCAATGAAACTGTCGCGACATCCAGCATCGCGCCACAGCCGGACAGCGGTCCGCGGGTCTTCTCGGCCACCCGCCCGCTCAATACCTTCACGAAGATTGAATCAGCCGCCCGGCCAATCGAAAGAGAGCCCGAGAACATACCTGTCGCGACGATTGCGCCATCGATCAAGGACCCTGTCACTGAGGCGCCCGTCATCATACCAAACGATACGTCGACGATGGCGACAGGTGCGACCGAACCAGAGATTGCGACACAGGTTGCTGATTTGCCGGATCCGGAAACCATTCCGTTGCCCCAGCGAAATCCGCAGGTCCGCGTCGAGACCGTCGCACCGGGCTTCGCACCAATTACGACGAGTTCAATCTCGCCCTATTCGCCCGGCGATGCTCCGACCGCCGCCGAGTCAAAGAACCGCGCGCAAAAGCTCTATCGTAAGGTAACAAAGAGTAAACAAACTAAGCGCAAGCTGAAGCGGGCAAAGAAAAAGTCCTCCAAGAAGAAGCGTGTCAGCCGAGGCCGGATCAAAGTCCGCAGGTCGCGGCGGGTCATGCGCTGCATGTACGGCGGCGGATGTCGGCTCGTTACGGTTGGCGGATACTACGACCGACAGTATCGGCGTCGCTACCGATAGACTGCACGCACGTGAGACTGACAGCAGTTGAAACTTGGAAAGCCCCGGCTTTTGAGCCGAGGCTTTCATGCTTCGAGGAGCGGCTTCAACGACGTTGGTGGAATCTCAGCCAGTACCCCGGCGCCCATCGTTCCGGCGGTGAGTGCGCCGAATTTCCGTCCTCGCGCAAATGCCGCCTTTGCTATGCGACGGCAAGAACCAAAGCGCGGCCCGAATTATTGGGCCGCGCTCGCTCTTGTCGGGTGGGTCTCAGGCGCTATGCGAGATAGCCGACAAAGCTCAGCCAACCACCGAGCGCGACCAATAGGACGCCTTCGACGGCAATGAACTGGGTCATGGCAAGCATGCGCTGTGCGATGGCGCGCACGACATCCGGCATGGTAATTCGAACGATGCCGCCGACCATCGATAGCCAGCCGAACACCGTTATGATGACCGGCCAATCAGCCACCCAAATATTGTGGGCATTGATGATTGCAAGGCCCATCACCAGCGCCAGGAACCCGGACAACACGATCAGTGCCGTGCTGTCCAAGAAATCCTTCGCCATTTCCAAGAAGGCCCTTCGGTTCAACAGGAACCCGACTCCTGCTACGCCGATCACAGGCCCCATCAGCTTGGCGAGATAGATAGAAGTCTGCATCTGCATTCTCCTTCATGTCACACGTTGCAATAGCCCTGCTGCGCAGCAGTTGGCGGGCGCCAGCACGCGCTGCCCGCCGGGCTGCACTGTCCTCCGGCAATAGGTACCGGCGCGCGTGCTCTTGAAATGTGGGTATTCAGCAGATTTGGGGGAAGGGAAATTCGACACGACAACGACCGAAATCGGACTTGTCGCACCTGCAACATTGTTCGGGACGGTTTGGCAGCACTGTCGACGACTGGCTGCTAAAATATTGAAATTCATGGAAATATTTTTACTTGAAGGCCGTCATGAGGTAGCATGTTGGTGTCAATTGTCAACGTGATTTGGACAGGAGCACGCATGCGGAGCCTAGAACTTGCCAACCAGCTTCGGGGTCTCAGTCTGACCACGACCGAAGTTCTCTATCGGATGCCGGATCATCCGTCCTTACTGCAGAGTTTTGTTTGGCAATGCTACGATGAGCATCCGCGTTTTCCGCGCATCAATCGGTTCTTGGCGCATTGGGTAGAGCATATCGAAGCGCGACTGCACAGCGTTCGGGTGGCCCACAAAGGTTTAATCAGTCCGGCCGAACTGCGCTGGGTCGAGGGCGAATTTCGATTGCACTGATCGGCTGTACTGCGTGACAATGAAGTGAACGCGACCACGTCTGCAGATCGTGATCGCGCGCGGTGGACTTTGCTTGCCTGCTGCTTCCTCACTCGTGCTATAGCCCCTGAAGACCTCCCAAGTGCGCACCACGATTGAGACAGGAGACAGGGGATCGATGAAGCGTGATCGCAGAGCAAAAATCGTGGCCACGCTTGGTCCGGTCAGTTCGACGCCAGAGCAGATAGAAACGCTGTTCCGGGCTGGCGTTGATGTCTTTCGCCTCAATTTCAGCCATGGCACGCAGGACGACCACGCCGAGCGCCACCGCATCATTCGCGAACTCGAAACCAAAGTCTCGCATCCCATCAGTATTCTGCAGGACTTGCAGGGGCCCAAAATCCGCATTGGTGTACTCGACGGCGGCGCTGTCGAACTTGTGCCCGGTGAGCAGGTGCGCTTTGTGTTGGCCGATAGCGGTGCCGATGGGCATTCGATCCCGTTGCCGCACGAGGCGATATTCGACGCCATCGCGCCGGGGCATCATCTGCTGCTTGACGATGGCCGCCGCCGCGTCGAGGTCACTGGTGTTGACAGTCAGGCGATCGACGCCCGGGTGATTTATGGCGGCACGCTGACCAATCGCAAGGGAGTCAATCTTCCTGATACGCTGCTGCCGCTGTCACCGTTGACAGAGAAGGACCACGAAGATCTGCGATTTGGCCTGGAACTTGGTGTCGACTGGGTCGCGCTGTCATTCGTGCAGCAGCCGGCTGACATTCTCGAGGCGCGCGACATCATCGGTGACCGCGCAGGCATCATGGCCAAGATCGAAAAGCCGATGGCACTGAAGTCGATCGACGGCATCGTCAGCCTTTGCGACGCCATCATGGTTGCGCGCGGTGACTTGGGTGTCGAGACCCCTCCGGAGGAAGTGCCGGGCCGGCAGAAAGAACTCATTCGTACCTGCCGTTTGGCTGGCAAGCCGGTGATCGTCGCCACCCAGATGCTCGAATCCATGATGGCTGCACCAACACCGACACGGGCGGAAGCATCGGACATTGCGACGGCGATCTACGACGGCACCGACGCCGTCATGTTGTCAGGTGAATCGGCGGCGGGCGCCTACCCGGTCGAAGCCGTTCAGGTGATGGACAGCATCATTGGCAAGACAGAGGAGCACAAGGATTACCGGTCCATCATCACGGCTTTGGAACCGGCAGTCGAGCCGACAGTCCACCATGCCGTGTCTGCTGCCGCCGCTGATATTGCCAACACGATTCATGCGACTGCCATCGTCGCCTTTACATCGTCCGGCGCAACCGCGTCGCGGATTGCCCGCAAACGGCCGGAAGTCCCCATCCTGGCCATTACGCCGAACAAGAGCGTCATGCGTCAGCTCGTCCTGACCTGGGGCGCCTTTGCGATTCAATCGGAAACGGTCGACAGCTACACGGACATGTCGGAGCAGGCTGCCAAGCACGCGCTTGAGCAGGGCTTTGCCGTCAAAGGCGACCGTCTGGTGGTCGTTGCCGGGGTTCCCTTCGGCGTCGCAGGCTCGACCAACAACGTCCGTGTCTTGGAGATTTGACGATGGACAAGCGGTGGCGGTCAGCGCAATGAAGGCCGATATTGCGATCATTGGTGGCGGAATCATCGGCACAAGCATCGCCTGGCATTTGCGACAGGCCGATCAGGGTGCCGACATTGTCGTGGTCGAGCGCGATCCAACTTATGAATTGGCTGCAACCCCGCGCGGGAACGGCGGCATTCGGCAGCTCTTCTCGATTCCCGAAAACATTCGCATGGCACAACATGGCCTCACGTTCTATGCGGGCCTGGACGATGTCCTGGCGCAGGAGGGACAGGACACGCGCGTCGGGTTTCGTCGCCAGGGCTATCTGTTCATCTCCGATACCGGTCAGTCCGGGCAGATGATTGCCAATCATGCCGTCCAGGAGCGCCACGGGGTCAACGCCGAGCTTCTCGAACCGTCCGCACTGAAGGACCGGTTTCCGTCGCTCAACGTCAACGACATCGCAGTCGCCGTCCATTCCCCGGATGACGCCTGGATTGATCCCTATTCAGCGCTGATGGGCTTGCGCAGGTCGGCCATCAGCGATGGCGTGCACTATTGCTCGGGAGAGGTCGTGGCCTGGACTGCGGATAACGCCAGGGCCAGCACCTTGACCCTCGCCGACGGCACGACGATAGCGGCAGAGGCAACGGTTCTGGCTTGCGGAGCATGGTCAGCAGAAGTCGCTTCACTGATCGGCCTCGATTTGCCGGTCGAGCCGATGTCGCGTGAATCATATTTTTTCAGGACCAACGGCAACGTCGAGCCGCTGCCGTTCCTGAAATCAGAATCCGACGTGGCAATCCGCCCCGAAGGCGAGGGCTACGTCGGTGGCGTCCCTAACTGGGCTGAGACGGCGGGTTGGAACTTCGATCCGTCCGAGCGTTGGTTCGAAGATGTCGTCTGGCCGGCATTGGCCAATCGCGTCCCCGCCTTCGAAGAGGTGAAGCTGGAGCGGATCTGGCGTGGCCACTATGCGCGCAACGCGTTCGACTATTCTCCGATCATCGGCCCGTGGCGCGGCGCTTCAGCCAAAGTCATTATCGCGACGGGGTTTTCCGGTCATGGCATTATGCATGCGCCGGCAACCGGCCGCGGCGTGGCGGAGCTGCTCACGCTAGGCAGGTTTTCATCGATTGATCTGAACAAATTCAGATTCGATCGGATTGCCGACAATCGTCCGGTGAGAGAGGCCGGGATTGTCTGAGATCGCAGTTGTCGACTAGGCGTCACTCTGGATACGGTAATTGTCAGCCGTCGGCGCCCAGCGATTGAAGGTTGTCGCGGGCCTGAACCTGTGCGGGATCAAGCGACAAGGCCTTACGATAGTCTGCGATGGCCCGTGCCCGGTCACCGAGTTGGTGGTAGGCGTATCCGCGATTGTTGTAAGCATCGGCGCTGTTCGGCAGCAGCTTGATGACTGTCGTATAGTCAACGATGGCCTCGGTAAGCCGCCCGGACAACTCCAGCGCTGCTGCGCGATCATTGTAGGCATTTGCATATCGCGCATCTCGTTCGATAGCGCGCCCGTAGTCCGCCAATGCGGACTCGGTCTCGCCCTTGAAGAAGTAGGCCAGGCCTCGATTGCGATAGGGTTTCGCAAGCTTCGGTGTGAGTTCGATCGCGCGCGTGTGGTCCTTGATGGCCAGGTCGGCTTGGCCGAGCTTGCGGTGTGCGACGCCGCGGTGGTCGAAGGCTCTGGCGTTCTTGGGTGCGCTTGCGATCACCTGCGTAAAGTCGGCAATCGCCGCCGCGTAGTCACGTTTCTGGTAGTGGGCCCGGGCACGCAATGTGAGGGCAGCGGCAAGTTGGTCACTCGGGACGCGGGCATTCTTGTCGATAAATGCGCTGCAGAATTTTATGGCAGCGGCCGGGGCGATGGCGGCTTCACACTGGGACAACGTTTCGGCCCGCGTCGGCACAATGGCAGCAACGAAGCCCGCACAAACAATGGCCAATCGGACTATGATCATTCCGAAGTTCCCAGCTGATCCGCGGCACATTATGAGCAAGTCCGGCCCCGATGACAAAGCGATGTTGCCCAATTAATGAAGATCGCCACGGACTTGGCAATACGGTCAAGGCTCTGCAGTCATGGGTTGTTTTGGGAAGTATGGCCGTTCGGCACGTTTAGCGTGCATGCATTTAGGCCTGACGCTCAGCTATCAGCGGGAATTTTACGCCGTTGCTCCAAACGCTCAGAGTTTCGCTATCTTCCGGCTCGGTTTCCGCGAGTTCGACAAGATCATAGTAGACGGCTCGCGTCACCAGCGCGTCCAATTGACCACGCACGCGGAC
Organism: Hyphomicrobiaceae bacterium; assembly: GCA_051009955.1. Taxonomy (GTDB): domain Bacteria; phylum Pseudomonadota; class Alphaproteobacteria; order Rhizobiales; family Hyphomicrobiaceae; genus Tectiglobus. The sequence continues at coordinate 8,385 of JBPCWB010000775.1, forward strand.
GTAGGGTTTGAGACCACCGCTCTCGGGCTGTTCGATGAAGTGCATCGGATGGTCGCTCCCGCAATGCACAATGTCGTCGACATTTGTCCGAAATATCAACTCCTGCTCGCGGCCACGCCCGGAAACCTGCATTTCGACCGCTAAGAACGGTGCATCTTCGACGTCAACGTCAATTTTCTCAACTGGAGTAACAAGATAGTGACGGCCATCAGGATCGCGCCGCAACACCCGCGAGAACAGTTTGACGAGCGGCTTCCGGCCGATTGGACTGCCCTGATAAAACCAAGTCCCGTCAGACTTAATTGCCATCCCGATGTCACCGCAGTACGGCGGATTCCACTGCTCGACGGGCGGCAGGCGGTCGGCTGTCTGGGCGGAAATGAGCTCCATGAGGCCCTGGATGCGATTGCCATCTCCAGCTGCACCTTCCATAGTTGGGGTCTCCCATGATCATTACCCTGAAATCGGGTGGCTCATCAGTTTCGTATCTGCTTGCATGCACTTCATATTGTGACCATCTTCACGATTGCACATTCGCGCAACTCCGAGAATTAAGCCAACAGGACGGCAATGACCACGATTACCGAGACGGATTCCGACGTCGTAACCCAAATCGAAGCGGCGGGCGACCGCATGCGCCGGGTCCATGAAGCGACTGGCCAGGTCATCTTTGGCCAGGACGTCGTAATCCAACAAACCCTCGTCACGCTTCTATCAGGCGGCCACGCTTTGCTGATCGGGGTCCCTGGATTGGCCAAGACCTTGCTCGTCGAAACCCTTGGCACAGTTCTCGGTCTCGACGCGAAACGCATTCAGTTCACGCCGGATCTGATGCCGTCCGATATCATCGGTTCGGAAGTGCTCGAGGAAGTGCACGGCGGAACGGCGCGGGAGTTTCGCTTTATAAAGGGGCCGATATTCACGCAGCTCCTGATGGCTGACGAAATCAACCGCGCCAGCCCACGTACGCAATCGGCATTGTTGCAAGCGATGCAGGAACATCACGTTACTGTCGCCGGCGAGCGGCACAATGTGCCTGAACCGTTTCACGTGTTGGCGACGCAAAACCCGCTGGAGCAAGAGGGCACTTATCCACTCCCGGAAGCGCAACTCGATCGTTTCCTGATGCAGATTGACGTTGCCTACCCGGATCTGTCGGCCGAACGGCGCTTGGTCTACGAAACAACCGGAAGCGAAAAAGTTCAACTGAGCCCGGTTTTGTCTGCGTCTGAGTTGATGGCCTTTCAGCGCCTGATTCGCATCATGCCAGTGCCGGACAAGGTCGTTGAAGCGATACTCCAACTGGTCCGTGCCGCGCGGCCTGGACCTGAGGCCTCCGAAGAAACCAACCGCCTGATTGCCTGGGGCCCCGGTCCGCGCGCAAGCCAGGCGCTTATGTTGACAGCGCGCGCAAATGCACTGATTGACGGCCGTCTGGCCCCGTCTGTCGACGACGTTCTGGCGTTGGCTGAGCCTGTCCTGAAGCATCGCATGGCACTGACCTTTGCGGCACGCACCGAGGGCGAGACGATCAGCGGCGTTGTCGAGCGTCTGAAGGCGGAATTGGAGTAGAGAATCGTGGCGTTGCTGAGCCGGGACGGAACGGCTGCATCCGCGGATGATCGGCGTGCGTCGCTTCTCGCCAGTGAGGCCGAGGCGCAATCCCTGGCGAGCCGGTTGCCGGATCTGTTGATTGCCGCTATGCGCATATCGACAACGATCGCCCACGGCATCCATGGCCGCAGACGATCTGGGCCCGGCGAGACGTTTTGGCAGTTTCGGCCCTATGAGAGCACGGACTCGACGGGGCTGATCGACTGGCGTCGCTCAGCCAGTTCCGATCACATCTATGTGCGCGAGCGCGAGTGGGAAGCGGCGCACACCTTCTGGCTTTGGACCAACCTGTCACCATCGATGACATTCCGCAGCCACCTCAGTGAGCAGTCGAAAGAAGAGCGTGCCATCGTCCTGTTGTTCGCGGCTGCAGAGCTTCTCGTGCGCAGCGGCGAGCGGGTCGCCTTGCTGGGATTGACCCGACCAACAGCCAGCCGCCACGCAGCTGCACGGCTGGCAGAGGCCGTGGCGGCCAATTACGACTCGTCGGTATTCATGGAAGGACTGCCGCCGGCAGCCCGCCTCTCACGCCACTCCGGTGTTGTGCTGATCAGTGATTTTCTTGAACCGGCTGACGACGTGACGGCCCGGATGTCGGCTTTGGCCGGTGCGGGCGTCAACGGCCATGTCATTCAGGTGCTGGATCCGGCCGAGGAATCACTCCCTTACGAAGGCCGGGCCGAGTTCCTGGGGCCGGTGGCGGGCGAACGATGGGTTGCAGATCGGGTCGAAGCACTGCGCGAGCAATATTTCGAGAAGCTGGCGGCACACAAGGCACGCATTGCTGATCATGCACGCCACCTCGGCTGGTCGCATCTCGTTCATCACACCGATCGTTCGGCGGCCGAGCCGCTCCTTAGCCTGATTGCACGGCTGCAGGACGGAACTATGGGGTCGCAGGACTACCGCGCCGGAGGACTGGCATGAGCATTGCCGCACTGACATTCCTCAGCCCTTGGCTGTTGACCGGCCTTCTTGCATTGCCGATCATTTACTGGCTGCTGCGCACGGTGCCGCCGCGCCCGCGCCAGATTGTGTTTCCGCCCACCCGAATTCTGGTCGGCATTGAAAACCGGGAAAAGACACCGGACAAGACGCCGTGGTGGTTGATGCTGATCCGCATGCTGGCGGCGGCATTGATCATATTCGCCTTGGCCGATCCCGTGCTGAACCCCAATCGGGAAGCGGCATTGACGGGCCGCGGACCGGTCGTGATTGCCGTTGACAACGGTTGGGGTGCGGGCGGCGAGTGGCCTGAACGTACCCGGATGCTCGAGCGCTTGATCAACAATGCCGAGGATGCCAGCCGCCCTGTCGTTGTGGTTGGCACGGCCGAGCCCGCCAATCGGCCGGCGCGGATCGAAGCACCGAATGATGCCCGCGCACGAGCTGCGGCTTTTGTCCCCCGGCCATTTCCACCGTCACGGTTGGTCGCGGCGGAGCGCATGGAAATGGCACTGGCTGGCCAGTCGGGCATCAGCGTTGTCTGGTTGAGTGACGGCATCGACTATGGCAAGGCGCAAGAGTTCGTGGATCGCATGCGAGCGCTGGCGAGTGCAGGATTGACCATCGCCGCGGTTGGCAATGATGCCGCGCCGATAGGAATGGCGGCAAATATCAGTGACGGCGGCAAGCTCCTTGCTCGGCTGGTGAGACCGTTCGGAGGCCAGCGCGAAGGACTGGTTGCGGCGCTGTCGACGCGTGGCGAGCGCCTCGCTGAAGCCCGTTACAATCTCGCTCCCGGAACGACACAGCAGAATGTTGAGATCGAATTGCCGCTGGAATTGCGCAATCAAGTCAGCCGCGTTGCCGTGATGAATGAGCGCTCCGCAGGAGCCGTCCATCTCCTCGATTCCGGATCGCGATGGTCGCGAGTCGCGCTCATTTCAGGCAGCGATCGCGGGCGAGATCAGCCACTCTTGGGGCCTCTGTACTACGTTCGCCGTGCCCTCGCGCCGTATGCGGAGCTGGTAGAGCATCAGACGTCCAATCTGTTTGATGGCATCGACCGTGTCCTGAAGCGGCGCCCATCCATGCTGGTGATGACAGATGTCGGTACCATCGCCGGCGAGGCAGAGAAGCGGGTCAGGGAGTGGGTGCAAAAGGGTGGCGTGCTCGTGCGCTTCGCCGGCCCGCGGCTTGAGAAAGGTGGCGACGACCTGTTGCCGGTGCCATTGCGCGCCGGTGGGCGCGCCCTCGGGGGGGCACTGTCCTGGTCGACACCGCAGCCTTTGGCGGCATTTGCCGACGACAGCTTGTTTGCCGGCCTGACTGCCACAAAAGATGTCTTGATCAAGCGCCAAGTGCTGGCGGACCCGTCCCGGCTTGGGCAAGACGTTGCGATCTGGGCCCGACTGCGTGACGGCACGCCGCTCGTGACCGCCACCAAGCTGGGTGAAGGCAACCTCGTTCTGTTCCATGTCACAGCCAACTCGACGTGGTCGAACTTGCCGTTGTCCGGCCTATTCGTCGAAATGCTGCGACGGGTGTCGACGCTGGGAAGTTTGTCCGCCGATGGCAGCGAAACGGCGACGCCGTCGAACACACTGGCGAGTTCCAGCACGGCCGCGCCTTCGACGGTTCTGGCGCCGGTTCAGGTGCTGGATGGATTTGGACAACTAACACCACCGCCGCCGACGGCGGCACCAATCGCCATCGCCGATTTTGCGAAGACGACACCGCAACTCGCTCACCCGCCGGGATACTACGGACCCGCGGGCAAGCCCAAGGCCCTCAATGTCATCTCGGTCGATTCCCAATTGAATCCGTTGCCGAGTTTTCCGAGCGGCGCCACCATTCTCGGTTATGACAAGGAGACTTCCACTGATCTGAAGCCGTGGCTCCTGGCGTTCGCGCTCGCGCTCCTGTTTATCGACGTGATTGCCGTTCTCATTCTGCAGTCGGGCGGCGTGCGCACATCGCCTGCTCGGGCCGGCGCCAGCGTCATCCTCTTTGCCGTCTTGTTGGGTGGTGCGATGATCGCGGCGGCCAGCACGACAGCACTGGCACAGGCGCCAAAGCAACCGCAATCGACCATGGATCCGATCGCACTCGCAGCGACGAGCAAAGTAACGTTCGGATACATATTGACTGGCGATGCCGGTATCGATGGGACTTCGCAAGCAGGCTTAAGTGGTCTCGGTCGTGTTCTGGTGGCTCGAACGTCAGTCGAACCGGGCGAACCGGTTGGCGTGAATATCGAGAAGGACGAGATCGCTTTCTTCCCAATCCTCTACTGGCCCATTCTGGACGCTCAGAAAGAACTTGATTCGAAGTCGCTGGCCAAAATCGACGCCTACATGAAACAGGGTGGCATGATCGTTTTTGACACGCGCGACTATGGCCAAGGCATTCCCATCGGATTTGCGCAGCGCTCGGGCCAGAATGACAAGTCTCCGATACAGCGTCTACTCGGCAAGCTCGATATTCCACGACTCGAACCGGTTCCGCAGGGCCACGTACTGACGAAGTCGTTTTATTTGCTCGATCAGTTCCCGGGACGTTGGGCCGGCGGGCAACTGTGGGTCGAGGCCGGCGGCGGCAACACCATTCTGGCCAATCGAAAGGCCCGTCAGGCGGATGGCGTCAGTGCGATTCTGATCACGGCCAATGATCTGGCATCGGCCTGGGCGTTGGACGAGCGCAATCTGCCACTGTTCCCGGTCGTGCCGGGCGGCGAGCGTCAGCGGGAATTCGCCTTTCGGACCGGCGTCAACATCGTAATGTACGCGCTGACCGGCAATTACAAGGCTGACCAGGTTCACGTTCCGGCGCTGCTCGAGCGGCTGGGCCAGTAGATAAAGTTTGGTGCTTGAAACATGACGAATTGGTCGATCGATTTTGCACCCATCCTGCCGCTCCCGGTGTTCTGGGCGGCGATCGCCTGCGCCGTTCTCCTGAGTGTCATTCTCATTTGGCGACGCGCCCGCGGTGCGCTGTTTCGAGCATTGGCACTTGCGGCCGTAATCGCGGCTCTGGCCAACCCGACGCTGCGCGAAGAACAGCGTGAAAATCTTGGGAACATCGCCATCGTCGTGATGGACGAAAGCACGAGTCAGACGCTGGCTCAGCGACCGGAGCAGGCCGCTGCAATCCGCAAAGAGCTCGAGGCGCGACTGGGGCAGATCAAGAACCTCGATGTCAAATGGGTAACGTCATCGCGTCCGCGGGACAACGTGCGCGCAGGCACGACGCTGTTTGCCGATCTGAACAAAGCCCTGTCGGATATCCCGCCTGACCGATTGGCAGGCGTTGTCATGATTACTGATGGCCAGGTGCACGATGTTCCAAAGCGTTTGGACCAACTGGGATTTGAGGCACCCGTCCATGCATTGTTGACCGGTCGCAAAGGCGAATTCGATCGACGGATCGAGGTCATCAAGGCACCGCGCTATGGCATCGTCGGTCAATCGCGCGACATCGAACTCGCATTGCGCCAGACCGGCAAGGTGCCTTCCGACGCCTCACCGATTGTGTCTTTGAACATCCGCCGGGAAGGCCAGCCCGACGAGCAGTTGACCGCCAGGGTCGGATCGAAACTCCTGCTGCCCATGCAGTTTCCTCATGCCGGGCAGAATATCGTCGAAGTGGAATTGTCGGAATCCAAGGGCGAGTTGACGACGGCCAACAATCGAATCGTCATCATCGCTGAAGGTGTTCGCGAAAACTTGCGCGTTCTGCTGGTCTCCGGCAAGCCCCACGCCGGTGAACGTACATGGCGCAATCTCCTGAAATCGGATGCGGCCGTTGATCTCGTCCATTTCACTATTCTGCGACCTCCGCAAAAGCAGGACGGAACGCCGATCAACGAACTGTCGCTGATAGCCTTTCCGACGCGCGAATTGTTCTCGCAAAAAATCGAAGATTTCGATCTGATCATATTCGACCGCTACGAGTATCGGCGCATTCTGCGTCAGCACTACTTCGACAATATTGCTCGCTATGTGCGCGATCATGGTGGTGCGCTGCTGGTGGCGGCCGGAGACGATTATGCCGGTCGCGATAGTATTGTGCGCACCGCCCTGCTTCCCGTTCTGCCGGCGACGCCGACGGGGGAGGTCATTGAGCAGCCGTTCAAGGCCAAGCTGACAAAGTTTGGCGTGCGCCATCCGGTGACCGAGAGTCTTCCGGGCGGCGATACCAAGAACCCGACATGGGGGCGTTGGTTCCGTCAGGTCGACGTTCTCCAGGATCGCGGGACGACTCTCTTGAGCGGTGTCAGCGACAAGCCATTGCTTATTCTCGAGCGGCGCGGAGAGGGGCGCGTTGCATTGCTGACGTCAGATCATGCCTGGCTCTGGGCACGCCGCTTCGACGGCGGCGGTCCGCATTCGCAGCTTCTGCGTCGCTTGTCCCACTGGCTCATGAAGGAGCCGGATCTCGAAGAAGAACGCCTCACGGTCACGGCGAACGGTCTGAAACTAACCATCGAGCGGCGGTCGATGGGCGATCGGGTTCCGCCGGTCGAGGTGTCGGAACCTGGTGGCAAAACGTCGACAACGACCTTGAGCAAATCCCGCGATGGTCTATGGCGCACGACGCTGACGGCCAGTCAGGCTGGGGTCTATAAGTTTGAGACGGGCGCGCCGACGGGCAAGTTGACGGCCATCGCTCACGCGGG
>JBPCWB010000776.1:0-14987 GCA_051009955.1 Hyphomicrobiaceae bacterium
GGCGTCGGCGAAAATCTTCAGGATCACTTGCAAGTCCGTTGCGCTTACAAGGTCTCGGGCGTCAAGACACTGAACGAGAATTCCCAGACACTATGGCACAAGGCCAAGATCGCACTGGAATATGCGGTCATGCGAAGCGGGCCGATGACCATGGCGCCGTCGCAACTTGGCACGTTTGCCAAATCCGATGCCACGCGCGAGACGGCCAACCTGCAATACCACATTCAGCCGCTCTCACTGGACAAGTTTGGTGAGCCCTTGGATGCGTTCCCGGCCTTCACGGCAAGTGTCTGCAATCTCCGCCCGACGAGCCGGGGCCACGTCAAGATTGTGTCTCCCGATTGCGACGTCCATCCCGAAATCCGCGCCAACTACCTATCGACACAGGAAGACTGCCAGGTCGCCGCCGACTCCATTCGATTGACCCGGCATATCGTGGAGCAGCCGGCGTTGCAGAAGCTCGCACCAGAGGAGTTTCGGCCCGGGGCGTCTGTGCACAGTGGGGATACCGAAGGACTGATCAAGTCGGCCGGCGAGATTTCGACCACCATCTTTCATCCAGTTGGCACCTGTCGCATGGGAGGGGACGATGACGCCGTCGTCGACTCGCGTTTGAGGGTCAATGGGGTCGACGGATTACGAGTCGCCGATGCCTCGATCATGCCGACCATCACATCGGGCAACACCAACTCGCCAACCCTGATGATCGCCGAAAAGGGCTCAGACATGATCCTGCAGGATTGGCAAGGCTAGAGCCCCCTCGGCCGTTCTAGCTCTAGGCTACAACTGGCAGCTGTAGGTGCTTCTCCAACAACTCGGCGAGGGCATCGAGGGGATTGTCTTTGAGCGGCTGCAACGCCAGCAGGGCGTCAACCAGAACAGTCGGTGTCAGCCGTGCCAGGCGGTGCGCTGCATACCATCCGTTCTGAATCATCCAGTCGCGGTAAGCTTTTTCGTTGAGAGACAGGCGGAACGCCTCCGGGGCCACCGTCACCAGAGGACGACGCGCCCAGACTGCTTCCGAGATCATGCTGCTCGAATCTGCCGTGCATACGATGCCGCCAACCTGGGCGAACAGATCCGGCAGGCCCGGAGCATCAGTGTCATCGACATCGATCAGCGCCGACACCGGGCCATCTGCGGGTTCGGCCAGGGCCTGGAAACGGGCTGTCGCTTCCGGCGGCGTGCGACGGGAATTGCTCACGACCCAACGGATGCCGTTGTCTTCATGGGAGCGTTGCAACAGCGCCGCCAACTGCCCCCACTCCGCATCGCGATAGACAACGCCACGGGTCGGGCCGCCGATCACCAAGCCGAGTTGCTGTGGGACAGAACCGCGCTGCAGCGCAGGTAGGTCGTCAGGATCAAAGGCAGACGGCTTCAAGGTCTGCACCATGTTGGCCGCGCGAACTGCGCGCCGATATGACGTCAACACCAGCGAAAAATCGCTCGGTCGGTATTGGCGCAGCGAACCATAGAAGATGTTTTGGGCACGCAACCGTCGAGCGATACAGATGTTGGCAGCAAGCGTCTCCGCGCCCGCCGAGATGATCAAGTCCACATCCGGTAAGTCTTCCGGATCGAGACCGTAAATCGTCGTCAGCAGCCGGTCCGAAGATAGGTTCGAGCGCGTCATCAGCGCCGCCACCGGACCGGGCCAGCGGCCACGACTAACGTCAATCCGCGAGATCGTAACCGGGCGACGGCGTTGCACGGCCGCGGCAATGCCGTCTGACAAATGGACGTGCCCAAGTCGGCCGTCTCCGAGGATGAGGATACGTATCAAGGCCCCACTTCCTTGCGGGGCGCCAGCAGGACCATGGCCAAGCCGAAACCCGTTGGAACCAGCGGCAGAACCAAATGCCAGATCGAAACAGCCCTGACGCCGCCATGATGAAATGCCCCCAGGACAAAACTGAAAGCAATCGCGAACATCATCAGAATGCCGCAGATCAGCAGGGCACTTCCCGGAATCAGCAACCACAGCCGCATGGCAGGTCCTCAGGGCGCAACACTTTGGTGAACCCTGTATAGCAGAAAATCGCCGACTGGGAGCGCCCTGCGTGCAGCAAATCGTGAATTCAACGAAACGCGTCGCGATTCAGGAGCTGGTAGGCCCGGAGGGACTTGAACCCCCAACCAGGCGGTTATGAGCCGCCGGCTCTAACCAATTGAGCTACGGGCCCGTCGCAGGACGACGCGAAGGCGCCTTATAGCAGAAGTCTCGCGGGCGATGGAATGGAATTCTTGCGCCCAACTGCAAGGCCTTCGACAGGGCGTAGCAAGAGCACTCAACCGGGGCCAAAGACGTCGAACTTGCGAACCAGTCAGCATCGGTTGTCTCATCTCAGTTCTCGAGTTTTCGCGCCCAGAACTGCATGGCATGGCGCGTTTCCGTCTGAGCTCCGATCTCCAGCCAGTCGTAGTGACCGATCAGGCCCTCGACCCTGTCATAACCGCGATTTTCCCAGAATGGGTCGAGTGGCCGATAGTCCACCGGTCGGCGAGGGTCGAGCGGCTCGCGAACAACGCCGCAGAATGCAAAATGCGTAAAGTTGTAGCTGCCGCCAGCCATCAGATCGCGCGCGTGTGCCTCGCGATGATCGAAAAATGCGTGCCCGATTCCCGCGCCGCGATAGGCCGACAGGAGAACCGACTCGCCCAGATAAAAGATATCATCAGGCGGCCAGCCATGGCGCTCTAATAGAGGCCCGAAATCCTCGGTATGTTCGGCAAGTGCCGCCGCGGTAGCGGCCCCGACGATGTCATCGGCGTCGTTGGCGGTGACGATGATCGAACCGGCCCCCGCTGCGAACCCTGCGAGGTAATCGCATTCGTAATCGAGATCCCCATCGTACAGATAGGGCCATTCGCGAAATACGGTCATGCGCAGGCGCGCAACAGCATCCAGCCCACACCCCAGCGCTGCGCCCGTCAGGCGTTCGATCCGCACGCTCACGCCATATCCTTCGAGACCTGCATGATCCATTCGGTCAGATTGTAGTAGGCGGTCACGCGACTGATCCGGCCGTCATCGATGGCAAAGAACGCGCCCGCCGGCAGCTGATAGGATTGCCCTGATGCCGGTGGCAGGCCGGGTTCTGTTTCAAGATAGACACCACGCACATTGTATTCGGCCGATGCCCGCCGGCCGTCGTCTGCGACGAGAATAACGATGTTCTCAAGTTCTTCGCGGTAGTGATGGGCCATGCGGGCGCAAAACGCGTGAAATCGATCCTTGCCGACACGACGCTCGCCCTGGTTAACATCGTGCAGGACGTCATCAGAGACACAGGCAAGCATGCCGTCGATATCGCCGGAATTGCAGGCGCGATAGAATGTCTCGAGAAGCCTGCGCGTGTCGTCTGCTGTCGGCATGCCGGCTGATCATCTCCCGTCACAGCAGCGCTGTAAGGCTTGGCGCTGGTTGGCAATCCGCAGTAACAGGTGTGGCACAATTCACAAACCGGGCAAAGCCAGGTCCGAACCGCACGACTTCGCGCCAATCGGACCCGCCAGATGACGGAACGCATACGCCATGGCCAAAGTCGACCAAGTCTTCGTCACCAAGATCTACCGCGGATCATTGAAGGGACGTGCCAATCACGACCTTAACGCGGAATTGCTGCGCGCAATCGAGACCGTTGCAGCAGAAGATCATGCCGGGCAGGCCTGGTCCGAAGACAAAGGCTACAAAGGCTATACCTCCTATGCCTCACTGACAGACCTGACATGGCGGATGCCCGAATTTGCCGACCTGGAGACCATGATCACCGAGCACGTCAAACTCTTCGCGAAAGAGCTCGATCTCGATCTGCGCGGCCGGGCGCTTGGCCTCGACAGCCTTTGGATCAATGTCCTTGCGCCGGGCGGCGTTCACAGTGGCCACATCCACCCGCATTCGGCGATCAGCGGCACCTACTATGTCCAGATTCCGGACGGCGCCAGTGCCATCCGTTTTGAAGATCCGAGACTGGCGATGATGATGGCGGCACCGCCCCGGCGCGAAAAGGCACGCCTCGAGAACCGCAACTTCATCAGCCAGCAGCCGAAGCCAGGCACGCTCCTCCTCTGGGAAAGCTGGTTAAGGCATGAGGTCCCGATGAACACGGCCGATGATGATCGCATCAGCGTCAGTTTCAACTACGCGCTCACGGACTGATCACGAAGACATATCGGTCGGGCAGCGAAGTCACGATCGGTCCGCGGCGCCACGAACGTATTGAGTACGCTTGCCTGCCGTCGGCGCGGGATGTCGCATGAACCTTTGAACGACGATCCGACGTTCCCAAATCAGTCAATATCGCGTGAAACGGGGCACCTCCGTACGATCTGGGCAATCGCAATTTCGCCATAATTGATTGACGTCACGCGGATGTGTCCATGGCACGCATTACCGTGGCGGCCCTAACGCTATGATATCAATTGATATTAACTCTGATCATCAAAGCCAGGTAAACTCCAGTTGTAAAATGTAAAAATAAGTGATTTCAAATGATTACGCCAATCGGCTGCTTCACCTTGTCACCTTTTGTCTTACAACTCTAAACTCTATTGCGCATGGCTTTGTGTGTGCTTCGGGAGAACATAAATGAGCGGAAGCAACGCGTTCGAAGATGAAAATGTGCAAGGGCAAAACGAAGGCCTGTCGGCCAAATCCGATTCCGACGTAGACGGCGATCATGGTGGCGGCTTGCGCAAGGTGGCCCTGTCCGCTATCCGCAATTGGTATGGTTCCGATGAGGACAAGGACAAGGCGGCCGGCCAATCGTCCGGCTTTAGAGCGCCAAAGTTCTCCGACCTGCCATCTTTCCAGGCGATCGAGAAGCAACGCAGCCTCGGCAAGCTATTCGGCGTCGCCGATCCGTTTTACCGGGTTCATGGTGCCGTTGAAGGCGCCAACAGCTTGATCGATGGGGAACCGCACGTCAATTTCGCGTCCTACGACTATCTCGGGCTGAACCAGCACCCGAATGTAGCCGCAGCAGCCAAACAGGCCATCGACCAGCATCGCACCTCGGTATCGGCCAGTCGCATTGTCGCCGGCGAGCGACCCGTTCATCGCGAACTCGAAGAGGCCATCGCCGAGTTCTACGAGGCGGAAGATGCCATTGCCTTCGTCAGCGGACACGCAACCAACGTGTCAACAATTGCAACCATCATGGGCCCGCAAGACGTCATCATTCATGACGAATTGATGCACAATAGTGCCCTCGTCGGCGCCAAACTCTCCGGTGCGACAACTTTCGCTTTCCGCCACAACAGTATGGCGGCTCTTGAAGCACTCCTCGAAGAGCATCGTGCCGCACATCGCCACGCCTTGGTCCTCGTCGAAGGCCTTTACTCGATGGACGGCGATCTGCCCGACCTGCCGAAACTGATCGAACTCAAGGAGAGGTACGGCGCCTGGCTGATGGTCGACGAAGCGCATTCGCTTGGCGTACTCGGCAAGACCGGTCGCGGGATCGCCGAGCACTATGGTGTCGACCCGCGCAAAGTCGACGTCTGGATGGGGACGCTTAGCAAGACACTTGCGTCCTGTGGAGGATACATCGCCGGCTCACGCGAGCTCATCGACGTTTTGAAATTCAATGCCCCGGGATTTGTCTATTCAGTGGGCATGCCTGCCTCGGCTGCCGCCGCCGCCAAGGCGGCCCTGGATGCATTGGTGGCAGAGCCCGAAAGGGTTGAGCGCCTGCAGCGCAACGGCAGCCAGTTTCTGGCGGAAGCGAAAGAGCAGGGGCTCGATACGGGCACCAGCGAAGGTTTTGCCGTCGTCTCGATCATGATCGGAGACATTCTACGGGCCGTGAAGCTCAGCGAACGGTTGCTCGAACGCGGAATCAATGCGCTGCCGATCGTCTATCCGGCGGTACCGATGAAGGCCGCCCGCATCCGCTTTTTCATCACCGCCCACCATCGTCCCGAGGACATCAGCAAGGCGGTGAGCCTGACCCAGCAGGAGCTCAGCGTCAGCACGTGGTGGAAGGACAAAATGGTCGGCGTGATGTCGTCGGTGACGCGCGGGTGACGTGAGCACCGCGCTGCGACAACAGTACATTACCTGTGCATGACGTGACGGTCCCGGCCCATTGCGCGAGAATTGCGCCGCCTTGCCGCGGACCCGACTTGAATCCCGACGCGATCGGGTGTATGTGCCTGTCTCCCTGGTGGGGTGTAGCCAAGCGGTAAGGCAGCGGTTTTTGGTACCGCCATGCGCAGGTTCGAATCCTGCCACCCCAGCCAGCTTTGGCGGCAACTGCCAGTTGCATAGAACACGACCCCGTCAGAATAGTTGGATGCGAACTGTCAGGATCGCTGGCCGTTCGGCCCGGCAGCAGCAATGGCCGACGTCTATCTTGCGCAGTCGCATCGACTGCTGCCACCACGCCCGGCAATCGTCGTCTGTCGATCGGCAGGGCCGTCCTCTCTTGCTCGGACGACCAAACCGACGCAGTGCTCATGTCATTGGGGATAATGATGCCGCCATACCGGGCCGGTGCCGCTGTCGGTTCATAAGTGTTGCCAGGATTTCCAAACCACCTTCGACAGCATCATCGAATGTCAGCACGTTACTGCCCTGGCGCATGGACGGCCGGCTCTGTCTGGGCAACCCCACGGGAACATGGACGAAACCGCAGCGACCACCAATCTCGAGCGTGCGCATTAACTCCAAAGAATGGTACAGCAACGCGTTGCACAAATAGGTGCCTGCATCGTGAGACAAGACCGCCGGTACGCCGCGACGCAACAGCCGGGCGACGATACGACCGGTCGGAATGCTAACGCGCAATTCCTCAGGGCCGTACTCGGTCAGGAGGCCCAGCTGCGGTTCGTCGCCGGCAGCGTCGGGCCGACCGGCCATATTGCGGGCATAGCACTCGATCGTCATCGCGTGAGCCATATGGGACACGCCGAAATGCAGGGCAATGTCCGGACGATGCGCGAAGTACAGCTGCTCGAGCATCACTGGCGCTTCCCGCCAAACGGTCGGCAGTTCCGCGCTAACAATCGCCGCCTGACCGAACACCCTGTCCGCCTTGAGAGCGAGCGAGCGGACCAGCGCAGCCGAGGCATTGCGAGGGACGCCGGGAAAGGGACCAAACCCGGTCAACAACACCGTCTTCGATGAACTCATTCGCCAGCCCCGTGCGGCGACGACAATATGTCTTCGACGGCACGCGACGGCGTCAGCTCGCCACGCCGGACACGCCCCTCGGCCTGGCGCAATCGCGCGGCAAGGGCCGGATCGTCTCGGATTGAACTCATCAGGCGGTCACGCAGCATGTCATGCATCCAGTGCACGGCCTGACGCGCACGCCGATCGTGAAACTCGCCACTGGCAGTCATGCGATCACGATGACTCTCGATCTGGTGCCATAGCTTATCCAAGCCGACGTTGTCCCGACCAGATATCGTGATGACTGGCGGCTGCCAGTTCGGTGAATTGGGCGTAAGCATCTGCAATGCACTGCGGTAGTCGGCCGCCGAACGTTCTGCGCGCCGGACATTATCACCGTCGGCTTTGTTGATTGCAATCATATCGGCCAGCTCAACAATCCCTTTCTTGATTCCCTGGAGATCGTCGCCGCCTCCCGGCAGAAGCAGAACAAGAAAGAAGTCGACCATATCCGCCACGGCCACCTCAGATTGGCCAACCCCAACCGTCTCGACAATAACGACATCATACCCGGCTGCTTCAAGCAATGACATCGTCTCGCGCGTCTTGCGCGCGACACCACCCAGGGTTCCGGACGTGGGCGACGGTCTGACGAAGCCATTCGGATGCAGCGCAAGTTGGCTCATGCGGGTCTTGTCGCCCAGGATTGATCCGCCCGAGCGTTGCGACGTCGGATCGACAGCCAGGACGGCAACGCGGTGACCAGCCCGGATCAGGTTCATACCGAGCTGATCGATCGTCGTCGATTTTCCAACACCGGGAACGCCGGTGATACCTACGCGCAGGGCATGGCCGCACTTCGGAAGCAGAAGTTGCAGCAGATCACGGGCGCGCTCCTGATCGGCTCGTTTGGTGCTCTCAACCAGGGTGATGGCCCGCGCAAGCGCTGCGCGGTCACCGGCCGAGATGCCGGTCGCGAGTTCATCGTTGGTTGGTTGTGCGGCGGGCGACGTCATGGAGATACATAAATGGCCTTGAAAACACCAAACATCAACGAAGTTCTCCGGTCATCCTCAAGGCGCTGAAACCTCACGATGCTTTCGAGCGTTCGCGAGATGGCCAGAGGATGCCAATGAGGATCGCAGAGATCTCAAGAGCTGCAAAGACAAAGCGAGGTATTTGGAGGTTACGCGTCAGCAGTCTGCTGACGATACTTTGCCAGGCAGGGTCCTGGTGCCAGCGGGTGCCATTGCGAAGATCGAATGCGGTGCGGCCACGGCTCGGCTCATCGACTGGCGTTCTCACGGAAGGACGGGCGCATCGTCGTCATGTCAAAGCCACTGTCTTGCCGCACGACATTGCCTTGCAAGCGCGATCGGCCTAACACGATTGTGTTTGATGTATCAGCGAAGTTGCTTCGGTGCCGCCGAGAATGAGCACCCGAGACGCGTTTGTGGGGGCAATCCATGCTTGAGTTTTCGCCAGAGTTGAACATCGCGATAATAATAATCGCAGCTGTGTTCAGTATCACAGTCCTTTGGTGGATATCGAAGCAAACGAGTACCGGCACGGGAATCGCGATTGTTGCATTGGCATGCCTTGTCGTAGCAGTCGTCTGGGTGGCCGGAGGTAAAGACTTCGACTTGCTCGGCCAAGGCGAAAAGTCGGCCAGACCGCCACCGGCCGCAACCGAAACGGCGAAGGCCAACGGCGAACGCAATACAGCACAACCGCCCGCCGTCGACGCCAAGCCCCGCGAAGCGGCACCGGACGACGGCCTGGCATCAGGTAAACCGGTTGCACCACGTCCAGAAGTCAACGAGCGCCGCATCGTCGCTCTTGAACAGGAGAAGTGGGACGTGGTTCCGATCTATTACGGTACCGACCGGGCTCGCAAGGACGCTGAAAAGCGGATCGCCTACGGCACGGATCGCGGCCGCCGGCTTGAGATCGGCCGCGCCATGGTGACAATTCCGAAGAACCATAAAGTGCCCAACATCGAACGCCCCTGGGTTTACAAGCTGCCGTTCACCAGCATTGTCCTGTTTGCGGAAAAGGAGGATCCCGAAAAGCATTTCACGATGCGCGAACTCGCCGCCCTGACAAAGGAAGAATTCGCCCGGTTGGCACGTGAGAGAATTTCTGCAGCAAAACTCTTTCCGGGACATGCGCTGCTCTTCGTCCATGGCTTCAACACGACATTCGACTATGCCGTTTTTCGCGCTGCACAGTTGTCCTACGACCTCAAATTCGACGGCGGTTCGTTCGTCTATTCCTGGCCGTCACGCGGGGAAGTCAGCCCGACCGGCTACAGTGCCGACCGCGAATCTGCAGAACAGGCGGAGCAATTCCTTTCGGAGTTTGTGACACTCGTCGCGAAGCAGACCGGGGCGACATCACTGACTGTGATCGCCCACAGTATGGGCAACAAGCTGCTTCTGCCGGTGCTAAGAAACTTCAATCAGCGCAATGATGTGGACGTCAAGATTTCACAGCTCATTCTAGCCGCGCCTGACGTTGATCGCGATACCTTTGAGGGCCTCGCCAAACAGATCGACGGCATCGCCAAGGGCATCACGCTCTACGCCGCAGCAAACGATATCGCGTTGGATGTCTCGCGCCAGTTCTGGGGCGGCGTACCGCGGGCCGGTGATATTCCGGAAACCGGCCCCCTCGTCGTGCCCGGCATCGACACGATAGACATCACGGCGACCAAGACCGAGTACTTTTCTCTCAATCACACGGGCTACGCGGAAAAGACGGAACTTTTGAGTGACATCCGCTCGCTCATGGTCCAGGGCTATCAGCCCCCCAAGACAAGGCTGCCGTCCTTGATCGAGGTGCCGACGCAGGTCGGCGCATACTGGAAGTTTCCGTGATCGCCTGGCCCGCGCATTATTCGGCGAGTTAACGACGCATTAAACCCTGACCCATTAAGATGCATCGCTTGGCTACAGGAATTGGATCAGGCCGATGATCACGCGGGTAATGGCATTTTCGGTTGCAGCATTGGTGGCGGGCTATTTTGCCGAGAGCGCACGCGCCGCACAGTTCTTTGTCTGCGCGGATGGCCGGGCGATCGCTGTTGAACATCACGAACTCGAGCATGCAAAACGGACGAACCCCTGCGTGGCGCGTTATTTCGGTGTACAGCCGGCAGCATCGCCGGAGCCGTTCCGGGAATCGCAGACGACGCATATGCCCGTTGCCGCGTCCCCTTTGCCCGCGGAAGTCGAGATTCCCGTGAGGAAACCCCAAGCACTGTTGCTGCGCCGAAGCCAGGCCGCCGAACCGGCCCGGTCAACGGTACGGCCCTCCAACAAGATGGCCGAGATGCAGACCAGCACATTCCGTCGCGTGCGTATCATCAACGCGCGACCTGGTACGACGGGCTGGTTTCACCACACACGTTAGATTTGCTCGGATGATGACTGGTTATGTCCCGCCACGCGCGACACCCGTCGCGGTCGCCGGTCCATGGTTGCGCATCAATCGGACATCGGCGACAGTGCCTCAGTTGACCGTCCGGACTTTGTGACTCCCATGCAGCAGCTGCGCCGGTGCGGTTTCCCATCAACGGCCGCTGAATTGGACACGCTGTCATGACCGATACCGTCGCCCTCTCCCTCGATGAGGCCTTCGAGCTTGCTTACGCGACCCTTACCGTCAACGGCTGCGACGACGACAACGCAACGGCTGTGGCGAACACCATCCGCGCTGCCGAATGCGATGGCAGCACGTCCCACGGCCTGTTCCGATTACCCGGCTACATCGCATCGCTGCGATCCGGAAAAGTGAACGGCAAAGCCCGTCCCACAGTCTCCTCGCCACGGCCAGGCGTCGTTATTGTCGACAACGACAATGGCTTTTCGCCGCTCGGGATTTCGGTTGGCCGCGAGCCTTTGATTTCCGCAACGCGCCGGCAGGGTATCGCGTTTATGGCGCTGACACGCACATTCCACTTCGCCGCCCTGTGGCATGAAATCGAACCGTTGTGCGATGCCGGCCTTAGCGCATTTGCCTGCACTGTTGCTACGCCGATGGTTGCACCAGCCGGTGGTGACACTGCGCTATTTGGGACCAATCCGGTCGCCTTCGGCTGGCCGCGTAAAGACGCACCACCGATGGTCTTTGATATGGCGACGGCCGCCATGGCGCGCGGCGAGATCATGCTGGCCGCTCGTGACGGCCACGAGGTTCCCGAAGGCGCCGGCCTCGACGCGTCGCGGCAGCCGACGACCGACCCCGACGCCATATTGAACGGCGGCGTACAACTGCCATTCGGCGGCTACAAGGGATCAGCCATCGCCCTGATGGTCGAACTCTGGGCCGCCGCCCTCATCGGTGAGCGATTCAGTTTCGAGGCAGGAGAGGCAGACAACGGCGATGGCGGCCCGGCACGGAGTGGCGAGTTCATAGTGGCCATTGATCCGGCAGCTGCGGCAGGCGACGCTTGGGTCAAACACGCCGAGGGGTTGTTTGCCCGCATGCTGGAGATGGATGGCCTCAGACTGCCGGGCGACCGGCGCTACACAAATCGGCAACGCAGCCCGCAAGAGGGCTTAGCGGTCCCCGCCCCGCTCTTTGCGACGATCAACGAATTGAAGGATGGCGGCGGCGCGTCTACTGCCTGACCAGGCTCTAATCCAGACAAGTAGGCTTAACGACAGCCGACTTCATGTCTGCCGGGTCGACAACATCCAGCGAATGGCCCCTCACCCGCCGGCGCATGTGAAGCTTGAGCTGATACGTGGCCAACGAATTCTGATAGTCGGCAAAATTCGCGCTCGGCTCAGGCCGCACCACCGAACCATTCAGTCCAATCATTCCATAGTCCAGGATGCGCATATCACAGGTCCCACTCGACGACGATAACCCAGACAATAAACCTAAGTTGATAATTCCACGGCAACAAAACCCGCATGATTTTGTTCAAATACCATCGTCAGTCTTTACTCCCGGTTAACCATGCGAACACGGATGCAACTGAACTGCCCCGACCACCTTCGGGGCTCGCAAATATCACGGCGTGAATGCATTTCAAGGTTGTGTCCGAGCACACAGGGCCGTCAGCTCTCCGGTGGAGGAATCCGGCTGAACTCGACAAAAAACGTCACGGCCCCAATGGGTGCGACACGGTGCCGTTCCTGCGGCGCGATCACGCCGACGATATCGGGATTAAGCACGAATTCGGCTCCCGATGCCGCCAGTACATAATGCAGCTTTCCGCTGACGACATGGATAGTCCCCCACACGCCGGCCGCCGTCGCATGGTCTTTCAAAAGCCCCTGCGGCACCGTCGTTTCGGTGAAGGTCGCCGTTTTCTTGTAAGGCCTGGCATCCGCCGGCATAGTCGCACCAACTTGAGCCATCAGTGCGTCATTACTCGGCCGCCTCGGCAGGCGCGTAGCCGCGTTGAGCGTTAAGCTTGGAGATCAGATCCGCGGCCGCCTCCGGAATGTTCGTTCCCGGCCCAAATACCGCTTTGGCACCGGCCTCGAACAATGCGTCATAGTCTTCCGGAGGAATGACGCCACCGACGACAATCATGATGTCGCCGCGGCCCTCACTCTCCAGTGCGGCCTTCAACTCCGGTACGAGCGTGAGATGTCCGGCAGCCAGTGATGACACCCCGACGATATGGACATCATTCTCTACCGCTTGACGAGCAACCTCCTGCGGCGTCGAGAATAGCGGGCCGATGTCAACATCGAACCCCAGATCGGCGAATGCCGTAGCGATGACTTTCTGCCCACGGTCGTGGCCATCCTGGCCGATCTTGGCCACCAGAAGACGCGGCCGGCGACCATCGTTCTCGGCAAAAGCATCGACTTGACCTTGCACGTCGGTGAGATTGTCATTCATGGCCTTGCCTTCTGAACGATACACGCCGGAGATCGCGCGGATCTCGGCCTTGTGCCGGCCGAAAACAGCCTCCATAGCGTCCGAAATCTCGCCGACTGTCGCCATCGCCCGCGCTGCATCGACGGACAGTGCCAGCAGATTGCCGTCGGATTTGGCTCCTTCGGTCAAATCATGCAGTGTCTTGCGCACGAGGTCTTCATCGCGCTCTGCGCGTAGGCGCGCCAGCTTTTCGAGTTGCCGCGTGCGCACCGCATTGTTGTCGACCCTCAGAATCTCGATACTGGCTTCGTCGGCGGCCCGGTATTTGTTGACGCCCACAATCGTCTGATTGCCGGAATCGATCCGCGCCTGCGTGCGCGCAGCGGCCTCTTCAATCCGCATCTTCGGAATGCCGGCATCGATGGCCTTGGCCATTCCACCCAGTTCCTCGACTTCCTGGATGTGGTTCCACGCCTTCTGCGCCAGATCCTGCGTCAATCGTTCGACATAGTAGCTGCCACCCCAAAAATCGGCGACGCGCGTTGTGCCGCTTTCCTGCAACAGGAAGAGTTGCGTATTGCGCGCGATCCGCGCCGAGAAATCCGTCGGCAACGCGATCGCCTCGTCAAGCGCGTTGGTGTGCAGCGACTGCGTATGGCCCTGGGTCGCAGCCATCGCCTCGATGCAGGTCCGCGTGACATTGTTGAAGACGTCTTGCGCCGTCAGCGACCAGCCTGACGTCTGGCAGTGGGTCCTGAGACTGAGAGACCGCGGATTGGTGGGCGCGAACTCTTCCTGGATGAGCTTGGCCCAGATCGCCCGCGCCGCCCGCATCTTAGCAATCTCCATGAAGAAGTTCATCCCGATTGCCCAGAAGAAGGACAACCGCGGCGCGAAGGCATCGATATCAAGCCCCGTCCTCACACCAGCACGGGCATACTCAAAACCATCGGCCAGTGTATACGCGAGCTCCAGATCCGCCGTCGCTCCGGCTTCCTGCATGTGATAGCCGGAGATCGATATCGAAGTAAACTTCGGCATCTTCTCCGATGTGTAAGAAAAGATATCCGAGATGATCCGCATCGAGGGCAACGGCGGATAGATGTAGGTGTTGCGAACCATGAATTCCTTCAGAATGTCATTCTGAATGGTCCCCGCGAGCTTTTCCGGTGAAACACCCTGCTCTTCGCCGGCAACGATAAACAAGGCGAGAACCGGCAGGACCGCACCGTTCATCGTCATCGAAACCGACATCTTTGAGAGATCGATGCCATCGAACAGCGTGCGCATGTCATAAATGGAGTCGATAGCGACGCCGGCCATGCCAACATCACCTTTCACGCGCGGATGA
The DNA here is from genome assembly GCA_051009955.1 of Hyphomicrobiaceae bacterium. GTDB lineage: Bacteria > Pseudomonadota > Alphaproteobacteria > Rhizobiales > Hyphomicrobiaceae > Tectiglobus. The sequence continues at coordinate 14,316 of JBPCWB010000776.1, forward strand.
TCGCTATCATAGCCGCGATGCGTGGCAAGATCGAAGGCGACTGACAAACCTTTCTGCCCGGCTGCAATGTTGCGGCGATAGAAGGCATTCGATTCCTCCGCCGTCGAAAATCCAGCGTACTGGCGAATTGTCCAGGGCTGCGTCACATACATCGTTGGGTAAGGGCCCCGCAGGTAGGGTGCGATGCCCGGGTACGTGTCTATCTGAGCCAGACCGGCCGTATCAGCAGCTGAATACGACGATGACACGTGAATACCTTCCGGCGTCAGCCAGGACGAAGCCGGGGCAGGACTGGCCAGATTGTCGGGTTTCTGGAACGGAATAGCTGTAAAATCAGGAAGCTCTGACATGCGCTTTAGCCTGGTTGGCGCCGAAAATCGGCGATGCTCCTGGGCGGCAGTTTATCACGACGACCAAGGTTGCTCCAGTTGCCCGTGTACAAAGGCTGTTTCATTCGATTTTCGACTGATAACTCCGCAGAGCTGCGACCGCGTCAACGCCGGCGTTTTCCAGTGTCGTTTTGGATGGCAGTGACTCGAGCGTCTCCAGCCAATGCACTTTGGATTCGGCCCCCACGACATAGGTCGGCGGCAAGGCATTGGGATTGTCGAATGCGCAGACCAGCAACTCGATAATGTCACCATCGACAAAGCGAAAACTCAGGGGTGATCC
>JBPCWB010000777.1:0-5721 GCA_051009955.1 Hyphomicrobiaceae bacterium
TGTTTTGCAGAATCTTCATCAAGCTGGCCGTCCCGGACTCACCGACATACCGGTATCCGCGTCCCATCGCGGACAAGAATGGCTCGATTCGATGCACGGCCGCTTCGGGGCCCGAAACAGCAAAGAAAACATCCGCTGCTTCTGCGTCCAATGGTGAGCCAAATACGGGTGTATCGAAATGCAGTCCGCCCTGGCTCTGAACCGCGCTACCGAGGTGTCGAGCCAGATCGGGGGAGACGGTTGAGATGTCGCATGTAATCAAGCTCCGGCTGGCACGATCCAGAATTCCGCCTTGTTCAAGGTAGACAGAACGGATCGATTGCTCATTCGGCAAACACGTGAACACGGCCTGTACTCTGCCCATCATATCGCCAATTGATGGGCAGCCTGTGAGATTGTCAATGCCAGAAAACCCAGCAACAACATCAGAGCTTTTGTCGCAAGCGACTACGTCATGCCCAGCTTGCGCCAGGTTTTTTGCAAGCGGCATTCCCATTTGTCCAATGCCAATGAAGCCAATGGATGATATCGCGTTGGACATGCTTGGCCCTGTCTGGTCAGGTGTTCAAATCACCACAATGGAGTCTCACGCACTATATTTGCCGAAACTAACTTGTCACGGTAGGAGTTGGTGATCTCAAGAGGCATCCGCTCCTGACGTCAGGCGGCTCGCGAGCAGAACAACCGGCGAATTCAAATGGAGCCAGAACAATTCGACTATGTTGTTGTCGGTGCGGGCTCGTCAGGGGCGGTCCTTGCATCTCGCTTAGCGGAAAACAGAAAAACCTCCGTAATACTCTTGGAGGCCGGTGAGCCCAGGCAGAATGACTTCTGGATTACGGTGCCGATCGGAATCGGGAAAGTCCTGCACGATGAAAGATATGTCTGGCCGTCGACGACCTGTGCGCAGTCGTCATTGGCCGGACAGGAAATCTATTGGCCACACGGCAGGATTGTCGGCGGTTCAAGTTCCGTGAACGGCATGCTTCATGTGCGCGGCGAGCCCGCAGAGTATGATTATTGGCGCAATCTCGGCAATCGCGGTTGGGGATACGATGATCTGTTACCCTATTTCAAGCGGCTGGAGAATTGCGACGCCGGCGACGCCGCGATCAGAGGCAAAGGTGGTCCGATAAATGTCACGGACCTATCGGGCAAATCTGACGCCTTGTCCGCAGCCTTTCATGAGGCTTGTGTCAGCACAGGCATACCTGCCAACCCCGACTACAATGGTGTGAGTTACGAGGGCGTTAGTTATTTGCAGATGTCCGTGCGGAAGGGTCGGCGCAGCGGTACTGCTGCCGGCTATCTGAAAAACCCGCCGGCCAATCTGGAAATTCGAACAGGCTGCCATGCCAACCGCATCATCTTTGATGGCCATACGGCAACCGGTGTTGAATATGACAGGGAAGGTAGCCTGGGAAAGCTCTCTGCCCAGCGTGAGGTCTTGGTCTGCTGCGGGCCGATCAAGTCACCTCAGTTGCTTGAGCTTTCAGGTGTTGGTGATGCAGAAAGGTTAAAAATATTTGGCATTGAGGTTGTTCGACATCTGCCGGAAGTCGGCGAGAACCTGATTGATCACCTTCAGTCCCGTATAAATTTCCGATGCACATTACCCATCACAATCAATGACCACCTCAACAGCCGCTTCCGCATGCTCGCATTGGGTGCTGGATATTTGTTGACCCGGCGCGGTGTCATGGCGACCAGCGGCGCGTCCGTCCATGCGCTGGCGCGGGCCGATCCCGCTGACACTAGACCGACAGTGAAAATCCAGCTTCATCATCTCAGTGCAAAAGACCGGTACTTAGTCAGAAGCGGGCAGGGCCTCGATCCGCATTCGGGATTCTCCATCGGATTCTTCCAACTCCGTCCTCAATCGCGTGGCTCTTTGCATATCACCTCCCCGTCACCTCAGATCGATCCGCTGATCGACCCGGCCTATCTGACTGACGAAGAAGATGTGAAAACTGCGATCAAGGCCTTCAAATTGTCTCGGTCCATCAGCGATAACCCTGCAATATCTCCGCTTGTCGTTGCCGAAACGCTGCCCGGATCGGCTATAAGAACAGATGACGAGATTTTGTCCTATATAAAGCAATCTGGACAAACCTCTTGGCATCCCATCGGGACTTGCCGAATGGGAGTCGATCCAGGCGCAGTCGTTACGCCGGAACTCATTGTGCAAGGTACCCGAAATCTCCGGATCGTTGACTCATCGATCATGCCGACAATGCCGTCGTCCAATACCAACGTTCCCGCAATCATGATCGGCGAAAAGGGCGCCGACCTCGTCAGGTCGAATTCATAGGCAATCGCCCTATCCTCGATCCATGACCGCTGGCTCTCCACGCGCAAGCGTGTTGCCCGATTACCAGCGCATGTCCGAACGGAATGCGGTTAAATGGCGGTCATTTGATCGAAGCCGACATGGTGCCTGACGGCTGTCGGTGTCGCGCTGGGAGCACCAGTTCACCGAACGTCAGAGCAATGCCATATCAGCAAAGTCCACCAAGCCGACATGTCACCGATCCGCCACGTAGATCGGACGGAGGATTGTCGCTGTCGGCACCAACTTCAGCATAGGTCGACCCGACTCGAGAACTGCGCCGTGCAAAAATTACATGTTTGCACTTCTCGCGCAGAAGTCCGTTCCACGCCCGACATCAGAGCTCGCAAGATCGACTGAAGCGTTGTGATCAGGTCGCGCCTGGTCCGGTCAAACACTCGTATCAGAGCCGACGAATACATCGAACTTCACTTAGAAAGTCGGATGGGTTGACCGACGCCTTCGATACCCTTGGGCACAGGCACCGAGGAGTCATGATAGTTGGTGTTCAGGACCAAATGAGGTCCTCCGTACAAGCGCATGGTGTCGGCGACGATAGCCGTATACGCCGACTGGTCGGCAATCGGGCTTCCGGCATCGACATGCAATTCATTCCGCGGCAGATAAATCGTTCCAAGGAGAATCCGCGAATCGTCGCTGAGGATCCTGAAGCGCTCGTTCGACAAACTGCGCGACGAGAACATGAGGAGCCCGGCCATTACTCCTGTTTTGGGTGCTTCAAGAGAAATCGTCGTATCCCGATCAAACAGAAGATTGGCGCCCTTTCCGATGAAGAAGAGTCCGACGTCGCTGCCGATGAGTTCCGCGCCGTCCTTAACAATCAGAGGGCCATTTTTCATGATGTAAGTCCCGGCCCGCAACTCGACGCGTGCACCATTACGAAGAACGAGCCCGCCACAAAAGACGCCGGGACTAAGAGGGCGACTTGTCGCAACCACCAGTTTCTTCGCGTACGTACAACCCGCGACACTGGGCTCCGGCCGGTCCGCCAAGGGGTCCTCGAAACCTGGGCAATCCGTCATCGGATCGGGGTTGAAGTTGCCTTTGCCGCCGTCCTTGCCTCCGCGGGCACAAATGAAGTCGGCGGTCAATACCGAGCTGTTTTTCGATTTGATGGAGTTCACATGTGAAGAATTGGAAAACACACCGCATTTCACGCCAGTCACGCGCGCCTTTTGCTCAAGGCTGATCGTGCCGCTCTTGTTGCGATTGAGGCCCAGCACGCAAATGTTTGGCTGTCCAACAACAGTGGCAGTGGCGTGAACCGAAAGGCTGTCGATGCCAAGTCCGAAACCGCTACCAAGCCTGGACTGGAATGTTTGCGCCACATCGACACTCACTCTGGCCGGACCCTGTTGCACAGTTGTTGTGATCGACAGACTCGATGAGGCTTGCTCAACGTTTTGATCCATCAATCGTTTGACAACCGCTTTAACGACTTCTGCAACGTTGTCAGCGTTGGCGTCGCTCATCACCAAACCTTTTGCACCCGCCAAGGCTGCCGCGTCGGCCGCCGCCTGTAGCCGCGCTCGTTGATTTGACGCAGAAGCAAAATCCAGGACGCCACCGGCAAGAAGCAGGATCGCAGGTAATGCCAAAGCGAAGAAAATAGCGATTGAACCACGTGTGCACGTGGTCAGACTTTCAAGGCCGCATGGTCGTGGGATATGATGACCCGCCCGACAGAGCACGCGTTGGCGTAACAGTGCCCGCGTCAGATGACTCGTATATGTCACTTTGCGCAACATGTTACGACCGCTCAACAATTGGAGCGACCGAGTGACCATCGTGCCCAATACGCTGTTCGCAACCTGTTTTTTGGTTGGAAGCACTGGGCGCCGGCCCCGCTAGGCTTGTCGCCGATCCGTGAATGGCCGACCTTGTTGCTGGAATATCCCGATCATCGAGCGCGCGCAGCACATGACTAATCTGATATGGAAATGCGCGCCAATTGAGTGGCTTGGTCAAAAACAACTGAACGCCCAGCCTTCGTGACTCTGCGACCGCTTCGGCATCTTCCCTTGCAGTGACGACCGCTATCGGCAATTCGGTCAGGCGTGGTGTGTTTCTGACGTAAGAAATCAGACGAAACCCATCGATCTGTGGCATTGATAGGTCTACAATGGCTAGATCGCATGGCTCGCTAAGCAGCAAATCCAAGGCGTCCGCGCCATTGTTGGCACTCAGAAAATCGCTGATGATTCCATGCAAGTTCGAGTGGACGAGCGAGACAAAGATCGGATCATCATCCGCGACAAGGATCCGCTTTCGCACCTCCAGAAGCTTGGGCCGACTCGGAACCAGATCATCAATCCAACTTCGTGACGACATACTCTTCAACCCTAAGACTCGCGCTTCGGGCAGCGCAAAAACCGTCCACGCTTCGCGAACCACGCTTTCGATGTTCGCCGCGTACACCGTGCGTCCACAAAGATTAAAATGGGCAAAAGAATTTATTCCTATTGTTGACCTATTTATTATTTCGTGAGTCATGGTCCCAATTTGGAACAGTGAAACGCACCTAACCATCTCGGTGGTTCGCTGGCGAACATGAGATCGGCCAAATCGACAAACCTCACTAATGTTAGGTGTTCGGTCGAAAACAAACCTTCGCGTGGCGTGAAGGTGGCCTTATTGTTCCGGCTCCGAAACCGGTTCGCTCATCGCCATCGTGCACGACAGCAGGGCAATCGCGCGGTTTGCGTGCCGGTGCAACTGCACGATATTCTGTTCGACGACTTCGGAGTCCTGCTGATCCATCGTCTCGATGGCAAGCTTCTGGATGGACAGTAGTTTGAAGAACAATCGTTCAAGCATCACAGCGGTGTCGTTCGCGACCGCCATTTGACTATTTCGAGCGCTGGCGAGTTGTAGGATATGCACGACAAAGGGCTCGAACAATGACCAAGTTACCGGCTTTGTCAGGTAGGCAGTAGCACCAACTTCCAGCGTTAGCCGCATCGCTTCTGGGTCACTATGAGAGGTGATGACGACGATGGGGATATGGCTGGTAGCCGTTGCGCCTCGAACACACCGGATCAGATCGACGCCGTTTAGGCCAGGCATATCAAGGTCCACGAAGGCCAGGTCGTATTCCGCCGAGCGCAACTCGTGCCAGGCGCTGACACCATCCTCGGCTTCGACGAATGTCGCAACGTGCGGGCCGACCTTTGATTTGATGAGCGCGCGCAAAATCGGATCGTCATCGACGCAAAGGACGCGTGCGGTCGAACTTTGCGTGGACGCCAAGGCGGGATCGTAACCCATGCCGGAATCGCTTTCCCGAAGCGCTTACTTTAACTCTCCCGATACGCTTATCACGGATGCGTTAATATTTGCTGTTCCGCCGAAACATTTTGCGCCGCCGCAGA
>JBPCWB010000778.1:0-3106 GCA_051009955.1 Hyphomicrobiaceae bacterium
GTCGCCGCGTAGGATTCGGGCAGGCGGCCGGCCCGATAATAGGCTTGCCCGAGAACGCGATAGGCGCGCGGCTTGCCGTCGCCGTACCTCTCGTCCTGGCGGATTGCGCGGGTCATCATCTGAATTACGTCCTTAGTCACGCCCTTTTTGCCACTGGCCAGCAGGGCCGACGCCAGCCGTATCTTGATGAGAGAGGCATTGGGATCCAGACGTAACGCGCGTCTCAAATCGTCAACGGCCTCTGCCGCCCGGCCGGAGCGGTGCAAAAAGTCGGCGCGCAATTCGTAGAAGTATGGATACTTTGGGTTAAGACGTATCAGTTCGCCGACGGCATTGAGAGACGCTTGAAGCCCGTTCCGTCCGCCGCGGAAGAATGTGGCGATGGTTCGCGCGTATTTCGCCGGCAGCGACTGGTCCCGTTTCGGGTAGCGATTAAAAACTGTCGAAGGCGATTCCAGATACCCCGACAGCTTTGCCCGCATCATGTCGTGACGCAATTGCAGCTTGGGTGAATCGCGCCGACCGTAGTGCCGACTTTTCTGGACCTTGTCGCGCAACAGCGCCAGGCGGTTTGTCGCCACCGGGTGGCTCCGCACGAAGGGGTCCTTGTATCTATCCGAAATGTATTCCTGGCGCTGAAACCGTTCGAAAGTCTCCAGCATGCCACGGCCAGACTGTTGCGTCAGATTGAGGTACTGCAGGCCGCGTTGATCAGCGGCCGCTTCCTGCGCGCGGCGTTCGGCCAGCATCGACCGCAACACGAGATCGTCGCCGGCGGCAACAGCGGCGCCGGTGCCGGTCGCTATGGCCGCTCCAATCCCAAGTAGGCGCATAAGCAGGAGTTTGGTTTGGTCTCTTTGGATGCGCGCGCGCAGGGCCGCGAGGTCGCCACCGGCGATATGTCCGGCTTCATGGGCAATGACACCGATGATCTGGTTGGGCGTATCACTTTGCATAATCGCGCCGGTGTGGATGTAAATGTTCCGGCCATCGATGACGAAGGCATTGAAGACCCGACTTCTGACTATTCGGATCGTCACGCGTCCGCTGCCAAGCCCCGCCGCCTCGAAGATCGGCCGGGAATAGTCACTCAGAAGGCGTTCTATCTCAGTATCGCGAATGAGCGGCAGAGATTGGGCCTGAGCAGCCTGTAAGACAGCACCAAAGCTGCCGGCAGCAAGCACAAGCCCGGCTCCAAAGCGGCAGACGGATCTCGCCGCGCGATGCCAGGAGCATTCCAAATGGTCGCGTCGTTGATTACTCATCTCCGTATCCCTCGTGGCGACAAGTCGCCAACACCTTAGGCGCGTGTCGTGCTAGCCTGCAACCGGTATACACATAGGTGCGAACTCTAAACGAAAACCAGCAGCGAGATGTTCACAAAGTCCGGCGACACCCTGTTTTCCGGAGAATTTTGGGGTTTCGGAGGTCGGGATCCAGCGATCCGACACGCCGGCCTCGCGAGCAACGACAACAATCCCTACGGCCTGACAACAGCATCTTCGCCAATTCCTGGTAGCGGTGCCGCATTGACCGCGGTCCGCATACACGTGGCGAATCATTGATCCTCAGAGAGGTAGCTAGTGTCGAAAATGGAACAAACAATGGCCGAAAAGAGAGGCCGCAGTGGGCGAGATCAATCAATGCCCGCCTCCAAACGCAGCAATATCGCCTCCTTCATGGTTATGGATGTCATGACTGCCGCAGCCGAGGCGGAAGCGCGTGGCCGCCATATCATCCACATGGAAGTCGGTCAGCCGGGCACACCGGCGCCTCGGACCGCGCTCGATGCGGTCTCGACGGCGATTGCTGATGATAATCTCGGGTACACGTTGGCTCTGGGCATACCGGCCCTAAGATCCCGGATCGCGGGGCTTTATCAGTCGCGCTACGGTGTAGATGTCGCACCCCACCGCGTCGTCATCACCAGCGGTTCATCGGCGGCATTCGTGCTGGCGTTTCTAACCGTGTTCGATGTTGGTGACACGGTTGCTCTGCCGTCGCCCGGATATCCCTGTTACCGCCAGATTCTCTCGGCTCTCGGCCAGCATCACCGGATTCTGGAGACGGGGCCAGAAACGCGGTGGATGCCGACCCTCGCGCAGATTGACGCCTGTGCCGACGACATTTCGGGATTACTGATTGCGAGCCCGAACAACCCAACCGGCACGATGCTGGAACCGGAGCGACTGGCGGCCATCGCGGAGTTTTGCCAGCGCCGGCGCATTTGGTTCATTTCCGATGAGATCTATCATGGATTGACCTATGAGCGTCCGGCAGAGACGGCTCTGAGCTATTCGGACGACGCGATTATTATCAACAGTTTCTCGAAGTACTTTTCGATGACCGGTTGGCGGGTTGGCTGGGTGATCGTGCCTGAGCATCTGGTGCCGGTTGTCGAGCGACTGGCCCAGAATTTCTACATTTGCGCCCCAGCGGTTGCCCAAACGGCAGCGTTGGGTGCTTTTGATGGGACTGATGAACTGGAGCAAAATCGAGCTGTCTACGCAGCCAACCGGGACTGGCTGTTGTCCGAATTGCCCAAAGCCGGATTCGACAAGTTGGTTCCCGCCGACGGCGCGTTTTACATCTATGCCGATGTCAGCCAGTTTACGGACGACAGTCTGAAATTCACGTCAGAGATGCTCGAGGAAACGGGTGTCGCAACGACGTCCGGTGTCGATTTCGACGAGGCACGCGGTCGCAATTACATCCGATTTTCGTACGCCGGGACACTTGAGAATATGCGCGAGGCAACCGGCCGTCTGGCCCGATGGGATTGCCTCAAAATCTAAACCATGGCGTTGGCGCTTGATCAAGCAGACATTGGGTGGCGTTCATCACCCTATGTCAAATCAACAGGTACCCGTCAGCCACCAAACCGTCGCTGCCACCAGCCCTTGCGCGCGGCAGGCTTATCCGTGGCATCAGCAGATATCGGTTCTTCACCATCGGCTTCGGGCGTAATCACCACGCGCTCGAGCACAGGTTCGCTTGACACGGGTTCACCGCGGGGCCGCGGCTCCTGCTCATCGCTTGCACTGTCCGGCGCAACAATTTCGAGAGCCGTTACTGCAGCGGCAATCGGTTCATCCCTCTGAGGTGT
>JBPCWB010000779.1:0-3274 GCA_051009955.1 Hyphomicrobiaceae bacterium
GCCGCCTGCTGGCTTCCGGGCTTACCTCGACCGGTGGGTTCTTTGTCGCAACGGCCTTTCCACGAATGGCCCTTGCAAAGACGATCGCCGGTCATGACGAGTCGACGGCGCAACCCGCTTTCAAGCCAAGCGCATATGTTGAGATTGCCGCTGACGGCCAGGTGACATTCGTCATCGGCAAGTCCGAGATGGGCCAGGGGACGCTCACCGGAATTGCGCAGCTGATCGCGGACGAACTTGCGTGCGATTGGGCCAGTCTTCGAATTGTTCAGGCGGACGCTGACAAAGCCTTTGGCTTTCCGCACAACGGCTTCATGGTCACCGGCGGCTCCACCGGCCTGCGAAGTGAGTGGATGCGCATGCGCACGATCGGGGCGGCGGCTCGGATCATGCTGCAGCAGGCAGCCGCAAAGAAATGGTCGGTCGATATCGCACAAACCACTGTAGGTCGCGGCATTGTTCAAGGCCCGGATGGCCGGTCAGCCGCATTTGGAGACCTTGCACCGCTGGCGGCGCAGTTACCCGTTCCTGTCAAGCCGGCTCTCAAATCCAAGCAGCAGCGCACGTTCATCGGCCGGACCATGAAGCGCTTGGATACCGTTCTTAAAACAACCGGCCAGGCCGAATACGGCATTGATGTTGACGTTGAGGGGATGTTGACCGCGGTTATCATTCAGCCTCCGACCCTGATGGCGCCTGTCAAATCGTTTGACGCGAGCAAAGCGCTCGCGAGGCCCGGCGTCTCGGCGGTGCTCAAAACATCCACCGGAGTTGCGATTGTTGGCGAGCACTATTGGGCCGTGCATTCCGCCCGTGACGATGTCGAGGTGCATTGGGATACAGGGCCTTCCGACACTCTTGGCACACAAGCGATTGCCGACAGCTATCGAACAGCGCTCGGCCAAAACGGACAGACAGCGGAAAAGAAGGGCAATACTTCGCTTCCCTCGAGCGGGCGCACCGTGACCCGGGAAGTCGTTCAACCATTGCTCGCGCACGCCTGCATGGAGCCCATGAACTTCACCGTGTCGATTGGTCCCGATAGCGCAGAAGCATGGGGCCCCACACAAGCACAAAGCAGAGTTCAGCAAGTCGTCGCCAAGGTGGCCGGTATCAAGCCAAACAGTGTCAAGGTGCATACGACATTTCTTGGTGGCGGATTCGGACGCCGATCGGCAATCGACTTTGTGCAGGCAGCCGCCGAGGTTTCGAAAGCAGTCGGCCGACCGGTCAAGCTCGTCTATTCGCGCGAAGATGACATGCGTGCCGGACGTTACCGGCCGTTCACCGTGGCGCGCGCAAGCGGCACATTAGACGCAAATGGCGATCTTGTTGCCCTCAACGTAAAGGTAGCCGCGCCATCTGTTTCGCGACGATCCGGCTTCCCGTTCCTTGTTCGAAAGGATGGCCTTGATCCGCATGCCGTCACCGGATTTACCGGTCTGGCCTATGACATTCCCAACATCAACGTGGAGTGGGTGGATCACGACCTTGGATTGCCTGTGCATTTCTGGCGCGCCGTCGGTTCCTCACACAATCCCTTCGTGCTCGAGACGCTGGTCGATGAATTGGCAAAGGAAGCAGGCAGGGATCCCCTGGCGTTTCGCCGGCGACTGCTGCGCAATAGTCCCCGCCATTTGTTCGTATTGGACCAGTTGGCGGAATTGGCAGGATGGGAAAAGCGTGCGCCGGCCGACCTCGGACGCGGCATCGCAATTGTTGAGTCGTTCGAAAGCGTCGTCGCTCAACTGGTCGAACTGCGCATCGTCGACCAGCAGCTCAAGATCGAGCGCGTCTATTGCGTCGTCGATTGCGGCATCGCCATCAACCCGGGTCTCGTTACCGCACAAATGGAAGGCAGCATTGTCTTTGGGCTCAGTGCCTTCCTGCGCGGCAGGATCAGTATAGAAGATGGTCGGATCGAGCAATCGAATTTTCACGACGATGAGCCGCTGCGGATCTCTGAGATGCCTAAGATCGATGTGCACATTATCAACGGCACAGACAAGCCTGGCGGTGTCGGCGAACCGGGCTTGCCACCCATTCTACCCGCCGTCGCGAACGCGATCTTTGCATTGAACGGCAAGCGCATTGATGAGCTGCCATATGTCTCAGATTCGTAGTTCAGTTTCAGGAGCAGGCGCCACTCGTTCGCCAAGCCCGATGAACGTGCCTGATGAAAGGGCGATTGTGAACTGGCTCTGCGGTCCGGCCGCGCAGCTTGAGACCGCCGGTGACGTCTGGCGCGAGCTCTGTCCGATGCTCACCGACAGTGACATCGCCTTGCAGACTGCTGTTTTGGAAATGTCGGCCATTCATCCCATGTTCTCAAGGGTCTATCACGTGTGGAGACCGACCAGCGGATTGGAACTATGGTACCAAACGCACAACGATGAGGAATTGGTTTCCCAAGAGGCGCTGTTTGGTAGCAATCGCGCAACGGAAGGGGTGGCGGCAAGTCAATCCATGAACTCACAACGCGTCCCAAAGGAACTCATTGCGTCAGGGGTTCCGAAGGCAGAACTGAGCTTACCTCTTTCGAGCATGAACAGTTCGGAGACAGTTGCTCGTTTCGTGCGTACGAATGGGACGCCGTTCACCCACCACGAGGTCCAATTGATCCGCTACATCGCACCAGTGCTTTCGCTGGTCCTGGATCTCAAACTGCTGCGTCGGCGATCACGGCTTGTCCTTGCAGCCTATGTTGGCGATGACCCGGCCGTCGAGATCTTAAAGGGCCACATCCAGCGTGGTGATGTCTCGGATATCAAAGCCGCAATCATGCTTTGTGACCTCAGAGGTTTCACGGAACTGTCCAATCGTTATTCAAGCCAACAACTCGTTGCAAAGCTGAACGAATATTTCGATCTGGTTGTGCCGCACATTCTGGAAAACGGAGGGGAAGTGCTTAAGTTCATCGGCGACGGCGTCTTGGCAATCTTCCCGATCAGGACCGAGCAAACCCTGGCGCGCGATGTCTGCAGGTGGGCGTTCGCGGCAGGACAGAGCATTTTGGCGTCTCTCGACAGACGTAACACTGCATCAGATGCCGTGTCTGAGGAATTCCGCACATCGCTGGCATTGCACTATGGTGAGGTCTCGTACGGCAATATTGGTTCGGGGAGTCGCCTCGATTTCACGGTCGTTGGACGCGACGTCAACTTGGTCAGCAGGATTGAGACACTCTCAAAAGATCTCGACGAACGGCTACTGATGTCCGCGTCATTTGCGCAACGGATCACATCACCGCTGACCGAAGTCGGTCGTTATCATG
>JBPCWB010000780.1:0-3118 GCA_051009955.1 Hyphomicrobiaceae bacterium
CGGACCACCTCGGAATGGCGCGAACCCGGTTCCGAAGATTACACCGGCGTCAACAAGGTCAGCCGACGCAACCACCTCTTCGTCGCGGCACCGCTCGCACTCGCGGATCAACGGTTCGACCAGCGACCTGCCAAGCTGCTCGAGTTCGGATTTGCTGGCCTTCGTCGGTTCTGATTGCGGCTTGCCGTCCTTCCAGGTGTAAAACCCTTGACCGCTCTTCTTGCCCAGTTTGCCGCCCGCAACAAGTCGGTCCAATCGTGAGCCTTCGACGCCACCCTTGAGGATTTGTCCAACATGGGCGCAGACATCGAGGCCGACCGTGTCGGCCAACTCGATCGGCCCCATCGGCATGCCAAAGACCTTCGCCGCCTCGTCGATCGTGGCCATGTCGGTCCCGGCCTCAAGCCGCTGGAATGCCTCAAACATGTAAGGCGCCAACACGCGGTTCACGAGAAATCCCGGCACGCTCTTGACGATCAAAGGAAATTTGCCGATGGCGGTCACAAAGGCGCATCCTTTTCCCGCCTCCTCATCCCGGCTCGTATTCCCTTTGATCACCTCGACCAAAGGCATTTGCGCGACGGGATTGAAGAAGTGGATGCCAACAAGACGACCTGGGTCCTGTAGTGCCCGGGCGATGTCCTCGATCATAATCGAGGACGTATTCGTCGCCAGAATCGCGCCCGGCTTGAGGCGGGGTTCGAGCTCGGCAAACAGCTTCTGCTTGACGTCGAGCTTCTCGACGATGGCCTCAATAACGACATCGGCGCGCGAAACCCGCTCACCACTCGGATCGCTGATCAGGCGCGCTTTGGCCGCATCGCGTTGCGCCTTGGTCTTGAACCGGCGCTTCAGCGTTTTGTCCTGAGCAGCAATGCCCTTCTCGATCTGGTCCGGCGAGAGATCCTGCAACGAAACCTGCATGCCTGAGGCGACGCACCAACCGGCGATATCGGCGCCCATCACGCCGGCTCCAATGACATGCACACGCAGCGGTTTGAAAGCGATATCCTTGGGCGCCTGCGCCTTCATCAACTCGGACAGGTGAAAGACACGCCTGAGATTGCGCGACGTGTCACTGACCATCAGTGGCGCGAATGCTCGCGTCTCGGCCTTCTTGATCTGTCGGAAACTCCCACCATGCTGCTCAAAAAGCTCGATCAGCTTGAATGGCGCCGGATAATGGTCATCGCGCACTTTCTTGCGGGTTTCAGCCAACATCCGTTTGACGATGAGACTCCGGACCGGCCATTGGCCCAGCAGACGCTTCCAGGATGATGCCTGCTTGGACCGCCGCTTGCGGACGATGGCCTTTCGGACGGACCATCGCAGTTGTTCCGGACTCGCGACGAGTTCGTCAATGTAACCGAGCGCGCGGCCGACGTTCGAGCGTAGCATCGAGCCTGTCAGCATGTTCTGCATCGCCGAGAGTGGACCCGCCTGACGAATTGATCGAGCTGTGCCGTTGAAGCCGGGGAAGAGACCGAGTTTGACCTCGGGAAAGCCAACCCGCGTCGCGTCATCACGGGTTGCCACCCTGTAGTGGCACGCCAGCGCCAATTCCAGCCCGCCGCCCAGACACGGTCCGTGGATGCCGCAGACCACCGGTATCTTGAGGGCTTCGATGCGATCAAGCATCTCGAGAACCGGACGAATCCCCTCAATCACTTTTTGCTCGGTATCGAGCTGATCGAATTCGCGGATATCGGCCCCGACGATAAAGGACTTGGGCTTACCGGAGAGAATGCCGAGACCGCGCACGCCACGATCCGGCGCATCGCTCTCCATCCACTGGACGATCTGCATCAGTTCTTCCAACGGGCGGCGACCCAGCGAATTCGCGCTTTCGTCTTCGCGATCGAATATCGCCCAAGCAATCCCCTCAAAATCGACCGTCAATCGCCAGTCCTTCAGGTCGAGTGGTGCGTCCGTCATAGTGGTCCTCCTGCGCCGCGGATTAGGCGGCGTCACTCTGCGGCCGTTTCCTGAGCCACACGTGAATTGTGGCCGATATTGCGATAATTCGGCTTCACGTCTGCCGGATCGAAGTGATCGACAGCAATAACTTTGGCGGTCAGCTCTTCCACCTCGCGCAACTGTGCCGCTTCGTCTTCGGATAGGACGTTCTTGGCAACAGCGTCGGCCAACCAGTCGATGCCGTGGAATCGGCGAATGGTGCCCGCGCGAACGGCCCGCTCCAATTTGCGTTCCGCCGGCTCAGCCGCGATGACTTTCTCCAACGTCACCTCAAGCACGCCCGTGGGGTCGTCACGGTCCTTAGATACAAAGATCTCCCGCGTCAGCCGATCACGAAATTCCCCTGGCTCGATTGCTCGGCGAACGACCTTGTGCCCGATATGGTCTGCGGCCGGTTGATAGTGCGATCCCAAAGGATACACGATCCAGCGCATGAGTATTCGCGCCGGAGCCACCGGGAAATTATCAATCGTGCCCCGCAGCGCCTGTTGGAACCGGTAGAGCCCATTCTGCGCCACTAGGGCAATCACTTCACGATCGTCTGCCGGCCGGCCATCGTCTTCGAAACGCTTCAGCGCACACGCCACAAAATAGAGTTCCGACAGCGCGTCCGACAGTCGCCCCGTCAGCTTCTGTTTGATCTTGAGGCCACCACCGAGAAGACCGACGGTTAGGTCGGCCACCAGTGCGAAGTTGCGGCTAGCACGCGACAATTGCCGATACCACGCCGCAGTCCCCGCGGACTCGGACGGCAGGTGCCCAAACAGTCCACCTGTGAGATTGTGGAACATCGCCCCGAACACGTTTGAAACGGCAAATCCGACATGCCCGACGAAGGCCTTGTCGAACGCTTCCAGCCCTTTCTCCCGATCCGGCATCTGAGCGGCCTGTATTTCACTGAAAAGATAGGGATGCGCGCGCAGTGCGCCCTGGGCAAATGTGATCAAAGATCGGGTCAGAATATTCGCGCCATCAACGGTAATGCCGACGGGAACCATCTGATACGCAGACTGCAGGTAATTGGACGGGCCGTCACAGATGCCGCGCCCGCCATGCAGATCCATGGCATCATTGACCGCCTGACGCAGTCGCTCGGTCGACTGATACTTCATCAGCGCCGAGATAACCGAAGGCTTTTCGC
>JBPCWB010000781.1:0-3943 GCA_051009955.1 Hyphomicrobiaceae bacterium
CGCTGCCCCAGATCGATCATTGCGCCGTAGGGGGCCTCGGCGGAAAGCAAGGTCACCGACGGCGGCGTGATCGGTAGCCGTACGAGATGCATTTGGGGGTCGGCATGGCCGGCCAGCATCAGGCGCAGACTCAGCGCTGCCTCCTCGCCGCGCTCGATCATGTCGACGTGCGGGTTGGTGCGGTAGCCGACGATCAGGTCACTCTCGGCCACCATCTCGTCGGAGATGTTGGCATGCAGGTCCAGCGTCACAATAATCCGAGCCTTCGGCCCGGCAACCTCGCGCGCGAGAGCGATAATATCGCCGTCTGGATCATGACTCCGGGTCGCGACCATCGCGCCATGATTGGCGATATAGACGGCATCCAACGGCATCGCCGCTTGAAGCCCTTCACGGATCGTTGCGAGGTAGGACTCATGCAGGTCCTGGTCAATTGGACCATGCGGATGGCAGGCCGCCAGAAGAATCGGCTGCGGCTGCCAGGGACCGGTGGCATCCATCGCCTTGACGAACGCGGCTGCTTCCGGCGCCATGATCGACACATCGGCGCGCGCGGCGTCCAGAATGTCGCTCCCCTCAAGGCGATAAAAACTGTCGAAATCGCCGGCTTTGGCGACAGGCGATTGGCGGTTGCTTTCGAGAATGACGCCCAGGATGGCGACGCGGGGAGCTGACATCGGACTGAATGGTTTCCTTTGCGGAGGCTTATTTCGGTGTGGTTGGTTGCCCTCGTGCCGACCGCTCGGCTAACCTTCGCCGATGAATCGGACAGTCGAACGTCGACTTTAGCAGCAGTGAGCAAGCAGGCCAACGCGCCAGGGGATCGTGCCGAGTGAGATGTCTCTGGCCGCAATACGACGGCGAGGAAGTGGGCGCAGCCGCTGAGGTCCGGGCGAGTGCTCCTGCATGAACGCAACATCCGAGCCCGCCAACTTATTCGAAATCAGTGCCCGGCAGTGGTCGATCCTGTTCATGGTGCAATTGATCACATTGCTCTACGGCATGTCGATCACGCTTGCCAACGTTGTTCTGCCGCAGGTGCAAGGCGCGATGTCGGCGACGCAGGATCAAATTGCCTGGGTTGTGACGTTCAATTTGATTGCGACGGCGGTTGGAATTCCGCTGACCGGCTGGCTCGCCTTTCGCATCGGCTGGCGTTACTTGCTGTTCTTTTCGATGGCCGGCTTCACGCTGTTCTCGTTATTTTGTGCGCTTGCCGAAAGTCTGGAAGCCCTGGTCATCTACCGGTTCGGTCAGGGCTTCTTCGGTGCGCCAATCATGCCGTTGGGCCAAGCCATACTGCTCGCGACATTTCCCCGTCACCTGCATCCAATGGTGACCATGATGTGGGGTATCGGAGCCGTCTTTGGCCCGGTTTCCGGCCCGGTCCTCGGAAGCGCGATCAGTGAGGCCTACAATTGGCGTGGTGCATTTTTCATGGTTGTCCCGCCCGGTATCCTCGCGACAATCTATGTTTGGTTTGCCCTATCAAACCATACCAACCGCGAGCGGCGATATTTCGACTGGACCGGCTTTATGGCGTTGGCCGTGGCTATAACGTCCGCGCAATTGATAATGGATCGTGGCCAGCGGCTCGACTGGTTCGAGTCCACTGAAATCGTGATCGAGGCTTGCGTCGCGGTGGTCGCGCTGTGGATCTTTCTCAGCCACATTTTGACGTCATCGCGCCCCTTCATCGATCCGCGCATGATGCTCGATCGCAACTTTTCGATGGGACTATTCATTGCCTTCATCATGGGGATGCTGAGTTTCACGCCCATGGTGTTGTTCCCGGGATTGTTGAATGACTTGCGCGGTTATCCGGAGGGGCTGGTTGGTTTGCTGCTGGCAGGTCGCGGGATCGGCAATTGGATATCGTTTCTCGTGGTTGTGCAAATGACACGCAGGTGTCCGCGAACAGCCCTGGCATTGGGATTGTTTGCGCAAGCTGTGGCTGGCTGGGCAATGGCGCAATTCGACATCAATCTGACCTCATTCGACGTATTCTGGACCAACGTTTTGCAGGGCTTCGGGTTTGGCCTGGCCTTTACGCCGATGTCGGTTCTGACGTTCGCGACCTTGCCGCCGCGACAATTCACCGAAGGTATGACGTTGTTTCACTTGGTGCGAAATTTCGGTTCCAGCCTCTTCATATCGGCTTCGGTCGTGCTGCTGGTGCGCTCGATGGCGATCAACTACGCCGTGATGACGGAGGGGATTTCGTCGTTCAACAAGGCGTTGTCATTTCCCGAAGTGACTGGGCAGTGGAGCCTGGGCACGCCGAGCGGGTTGATGGCGCTTTCCGGCGAAATTCAGCGCCAGGCCGCCATGATTGGCTATATCAATGCTTTCTATCTTTTCGCCGCGACGGCGCTGCTGGCGATACCGTTGGCATTTCTCATGCGGCGCGCGCCGCAATGATAGACTGGCGCAAAGGGAACTGCGCCAGACTCTTGTCGAATGACTTCGCCGTGCTCATTTCTCGCTGAAGCTCAATGCCATTGCCGATTGGCGCTCGAGGTCTGTTAGGCGCTTCGAAATCCGGCAGAATTGCGCTTGGCGGCGCGCCGATTTGCCATGAACCCTTTGCGACAGCGCCAAAGCGAGCAGTGTTTGCTATGCTATCCGCTTCTGGCGAAGGATGATATATCTAAATGATTGAAACAATTGATTTATTTGATGGCCTCGCCGACTCCACGCTGGACGGTCTGAAACAGCAGATGCGCACCAGAAAGCTAGCGCGAGGCGAGTTGTTGATCAGCCCGGGCGATGCCTCAGACTCGATGTACCTGGTGCAATCGGGGCGTATGCGCATATGGGCTGTGTCCGCCGCCGGCGCGGAAGTCACACTGAACGTACTGGTACCGGGTGCCGTGTTTGGCGAAATCGGCTTGCTGGATGGAAGCGAGCGCACGGCAGGTGCGTCCGCGCTGGATGCGGTCGAATTGCTGACCATCAGTCGCGGAGCATTTGACCACGCCCTGGACCGGGACCCGCAGTTGGCACGCAACGTCATAAGTTTCTTGTGCGACCGATTGCGCTGGCTCAGTGCCCGTTTGGAAGACTCGGCCCTGCGTAGCGCGCCGGAGCGCCTGTCGCGCATTCTGGTTCATCTGTGCAACGACTATGGGGTCGAGACGACCGACGGCACGCAGCTGTCCATCAACCTGACCCAGGGAGAGCTGGCGCGTTGGACTCAGATGTCACGCGAAAACCTGAACAAGATCCTGAACCGATGGTCGGACGAAGGCCTGCTTACGCAGTCCCGCGGAAAGGTCACTGTGTATAACAAGGAGCGTTTGGAGGACATCGCCGAGTTTGGTGAGGATGAGTGAGACGACGACTTGTTGTCGATCCTTCAGCGCGATCGGTTGCCCGGGACAACGTCTCTCACCGTCAGCCGGAGCCGTTCAAGTTTCTTCGCGCGGCTTGGCAATCGTTTTGCAGATGTGCGACGCCCGGACTCGAAAGACCAGCCTCCGTGTTCGTCGCGCCCAACGTCGGGGCATTCAGCGGCAACTCAAAGCTCTGGGGCTGTACAACGGCACGCTTGACGGGGTGTTTGGAGATCTGACCCGCCAGGCGATCAAGGACTTTCAGGAGAAATTGGGCGCGGAAACCACGGGCTATCTGACGCCTGATCAATTTAAGCAGCTGGTCGCCTCCCGCTGAATTGCTACGCTTGGCGCAAGCTCCATCGCCGAGCTGGCTTTGACGGGCAATATGTGACGGGTGCGCCAGTCGGCTGCTTACCGGCCTCGTCTACCATTGACGGGGTTTTCTGGCCTGTCCAGGCCTGTGCGCATTCGAAGCCAGGGCACGACAGGCGGCCGAGAATCGTCTAAACGGTGTGCTAACAACTCCAAATCCAGAACAGGAGGGTCGCGAGATGCGCGTTCGTGTCCACGACGAATTCGGACCCGAAGCCCTGGCCATGATGCAG
>JBPCWB010000782.1:0-11247 GCA_051009955.1 Hyphomicrobiaceae bacterium
GGTGCTGACGCGTTGGGATCAGGCGGGAGGGATCATCCCGGAATTGAAGGTGCATGGACCGCCCGGCACACAGCAAATGTCAGAGCAGCTGCTGGGTGAAGCCGGTGCCTATGCACTGGACATCAGAGCGCGGACGGAATTGGAGGCGAGCCTCGGCTACTATCAGAAGCGCGGCGGGACTTTGCCGCGCCCCCGGCCGCAACCGGATGTGACTGAACTGAAGGCCAGTGACGTCATTGAAGCCGATGCATGGCGGTTGACGATCGCCAACGTCCCGCATGCCCAGCCTGTCCTGACCTGCTATGCCTACCGGTTCGATACCGATGCCGGTTCGCTTGTCTATTCCGGCGATGCCTCGTCGTCGAAAACGTTGACCGCATTGGCGCACAATTGCGATGTCCTGATTCACATGTGTCATCGCATCTCAGGCACGGAGCTCACGGACCATGGGCGCATTTCATCGTCCGGTCATCTCGAAGTCGCCCGTACTGCTCAGGAGGCTGGCGCCAAGACCTGCGTGCTGACGCACATCACCGAACAAATGGACAGTGTTGGTATGCATGAGAAGCTGTTGCGCGAGATGGCTGCGATCTACGATGGTAATCTCATATGGGGTGAAGATCTGCTCTCGATTCCCACCCACGGTCCCGCTGCGGGTGAGCTTATCTGAGTGAGCAGACTAGCTGCTCGGTAGCCGGAGACTGCGGGTGTTGCCGCGACGTGGATCGCCCGAACCGCCCGGAGGCGCAGATGTCACTGGCGCCGGCGTGCCATGTCGAGGACATTGTCGACGATCTGCGACGCTGAGCCGACATAGGTCGCGGAATCGGAAAGCTCTTCGATTTCAGCCCTGCTCATCACGGCAAGGACTTCCGGCATGGTACCAAGCGCGTCGACCAAGGTCGTGTTCTCTTCGCGTACACGGGCACAGGCACTGTCCAACAGCCGCCGCGCCTCGAACTTACTCATGCGTGCGGCAAGTGCGAGCGTAAAACGTTCGGTCAGAGCGAGTCCGCGAGTGAGGTCGATGTTCCTGGCCATTTGCTCCGGATGGACGTCCAGTCGTTCAACCAAGTTGATAGCCCACCGTAGGGCACCAGACGTCAGGAGAAACGTCTCAGGCAAGAGCATCCATTCGCTGATCCAGGTCCCGCCGCAACGATCGTGCTCCTGACCCATCACTTCGACCATTCCGGTGGCGCGCTGGCGGCCGAGGCGCGCGACGGCCTCCGCAAACTCGGCAGCACGTGGATTGCGCTTGTGGGCCATTGATGTACTGCGGCCGCGCCCAACCTCCCCGGCCTCGGAGACCTCACCGATCTCTGTGCTGCTGAGACTATTGAGGTTTTGGGCGATGCGCGCCAAAGAGGCGCAAATGTTGGCCTGACACAATGCCACTTCCGTCATGCCGTCCCGGGCGTTGTGCCAATTACTCATTGGAGTTCCGAGGCCGAGTTCTGCAGCAGCGGACGCGCGGAACTCCAATCCCAGCGGATCGAGTGACGCCAAGGTACCAACGGCGCCACCAAACTGCACCAGCAATACGCGTTTTTTTGCCTCTTCGAGCCGTTCTCGGTGGCGAAGGAATTCCTCGATCCAATTGGCGATCTTCGCTCCGAACGTGGTGGGTTGGGCATGCAGATTGTTGGTTCGGCCGATCATAACGGTATCGCGATGCGCTGATGCGAGCTGCCCAAGAACACCGCAGTAGTGATCGATTGAATTCGTCAGCAAGTCCAGGCCGTTGCGGACCTGCAGAACTTTTCCGGTATCCATGACATCATACGTCGTGATGCCGTAATGGACCCAGACGTCATGACCTTCGCCGACCTGCTCAGCCAGTTGACGAACGAGGCCGGCGATGGGCCGGCCGACTTCGAGCGTATCCTGACGCAGACGTTCGAGATCAAGTCTGTCGAATTGAAGTTCAGCATCGATGTGCGCCCCGGACTCGGCAGGGATGATGCCGAGGTCCGCCTGCGCGCGGGCGACGGCCCGTTCGACTTTGATCCAGCTCTCAATGGTGCGCCGTTCGCCGAAGATGTCCTCCATCTCTCCATCGCTGAAGAGGTTGCGATAGATCTGCCAGTCAAACAGCGAAATGGCCGGCATCCGGGACCCCCATCAATTGCCGTGGTTGGCCTGACGCAACATTGTCTGGACTCCGATTGTTGATGATCCAGGTTAGCGATCAGGCTCACGCGTCAGGCGACGGTTGCTTCATCGTAGACGACGCGGCAATCCATTTCGTATTCCAGGTCGACCACCGGAGGTCGCGCAAAGTGCCAAGTTAGGCCACGATTTGCGACCTGACGATTTGCGATTTCGCCCATCATGTGATGAAAGTCACGCAAGGAGTAGGCCTGCACGGAAGTGGTATCAGCCCACGAAAAACCTAACAGACCAAGTCGTCGTTCCATCTCGGCAAGCACACTCTGCACCTTGTCTCGCAGCGCGTCTGGTGTTGTTTCGCCGAAGCGCACAATACGGTCGCGGTAGAGTTCGGTCTCTGACTGCGGTTCGCGCGCTTCGGCGCTGCCCGATATAACAGCGGTCGGCGGATGGGAGGCTTCGGCTGGACGGGCATAAGAGAAGGCGTAGAAACTTGGCTCCTGCGGCGCGTGCTCCATCGGGCAAACATTGCTGCGCGCCACCGGGTTGGCGATGTCATCGTTCATGATGCCCCATTCGCGCAGCGTGACAATGTAGGTCTTGTTAAATGCGCGAAACCCGTCGTCGGTGAATTGCCCGGGCGAGCGTAGTTCGCATGCGCAAAAGTTCTGCAGTGCGAGACCTTGATCGCGAAGTCGGCCGGCAATGAATTGGAAGCCGGCCTCAACCGTCAAGGGCGTGCGCAGTGTTTCGCGAACGATGCGATAACCCGGGAGGGCCGCGACTCCGCCGGAGTATTGAAACACGCTGGGGATGTAGCGATAGCCACCTGGCCCGAACTCGACGATTTCGCTCACCACTCGACCTCCCGAAGAACTGCATTGGAATGAGTATGACGGCCGTGTATAGGCCTGTCCAGGGCGCGTATCGCAGGGCCGGGAAGTGAGATTGCCAATGGAGCCAGTGGCTTTCGCAATCGTTAACTGTCCCGTTTCAATTCAAATCAAATGCGAGACCTATTGCGAGCAAATGTGAAAGTTCGATGTTGTACAGTGGTCTGGTAGTCAAGCAATAAGAGATTACTTGAGATGACTGACGGGCAGATAATAAAAGAGCAAGCGGGGATCGCGCGTGATCTTGCGGATCTCTGCCTGGAAAGCCGAGTGTGTGCAGTAAAGCTAAAGCACCTTCTGCACGCCCATCATTGCGGACCCGACGCTGAGGCGATCATCCAGCGCATCGAGGTCGCGACGCAAAAGATCGCTCGGCGGGTGAGCGAAGTCGGAGCTGAATCGGCCATCGATGATCGCGGGCGGACACGCGATCCCTGGATGGCGGTTAGCTGCTGAACGCTGCGTGAGTGGTCGCTGCCGGCGACCTTGGCGCGTTCGGCCGTCGCGCATGGCCTGTGACAATAATCGGGCGGTCGTCTAAGCTGCACCGTGGTGGGACCGGTCTTTCTGCGCCGAACCTGCCCTCGGTTCTAGCAGCACACGGGCACAAGTCACATGAGGCTCTCACACGAAGAAGATGCCATGCTCAATGGCGAGCTCGGCAAGGCGCGTCAGTGGGCGCTTGAGCACCAGGTTCAGGTCGGACAGATGTTTGATGCCGCCGACATGGTGGCAGTCAGCCAGGCTCACATGATGGCTGATCCCGAATCGATCGGTGAAGCGGGCGTCGTATTCATGGAAGGTTTTGCCGAGTTGCCCGAGGCCGACCGCCGGGTTGCGATCCCCATGATCACCGACCCGCGCGGCGTTGACCTGACTTATTACGATCCGCTGGGACAGACGGAGGAGATGGCCAACATCGAACGGCGCTTCATCGCGGCCTGCGGGAAGCTCGGTATCATCATGACCGATACCTGCATCAACTATCAAACCATCATGCCACCGGTGCTCGGTGAGCACGTGGCCTATGGTGACACCGGTGTCGTCATTTACTCAAACAGCGTCTGTGGTGCGCGCTCCAATTTCGAGGGTGGACCGTCCGCGCTTGCCGCCGGACTGACGGGGCGGACCCCGCGCTACGGACTACATCTTGATGACAGTCGTCGCGCCACGCGCCGTTTCGTCGTGCGTGAACAACCCCTCGAGTTGACCGACTGGGGAGTGCTTGGCGCAACAATCGGCCGTCGCTCCGGGTCCTATTGGGAAGTGCCGGTCATTGAAGGGATAGAACGAGTACCAACGTCCGATGAGATGAAACACTTTGGTGCGGCGATGGCGAGCTATGGGTCGACACCGTTGTTCCACATCGTCGGTATCACGCCGGAGTGTCAGACCCTGTCAGATGTTGGCGGCGAAACACTGCCGATGGAGGAGATTGCGAAGTCGGATACTGAGCTGCTGCGCGAACCTTTTGGTGCCAAGGGCGAAAAAGTTGATGTCGTGGTGTTTGCGGCGCCGCAGCTTTCAATCGTCGAAATGCAGAAAGTTGCTGACTTGTGTCGTGGACGCAGGATTCACTCCGGCACCAGTCTGCTCGTTTGCACGGCCCCAACGGTCTACGTCGACGCCCAACGCATGGGCTACAATCGAGCGATTGAGGATTTTGGCGGTCGCGTTCTGCAAGGCACGTGTTTTTATCAGCAATACGCGCGGGAAATTGGTGAGGCCAATGGCTGGCGGCGGTTGCTGTCAAACTCAGCCAAAATCGTGAATATCCTCGGCGGCTATGGATACCTGCCTGCGCTGGCGTCGATGGCGGACTGTGTTGCGGCAGCGGAAGCGGGGGAGATCGTTTGATGGCGCGGGAACTCAGATGTCACATCGGCATAGGCCCGACTGTCACTGGCGAAGCATTGGTCGCCGATGATAATTTTTCGGCACGCTATGATCTCGACCGGATCAAAGGAGTCTTCTCACGACCGCAGCACGCGCTTGCCGGGCAATCTTACGTCAACAAGATTTTGGTGCTTAACACGGCCAAGGGCGGTGTTGCGTCCGCATGGATGTTGCATGAAATGCAGTCCCGCGACATGGCGCCGAGGGCAATACTGTTCAATTCGGCGAACACTATTCTGGCGCAGGGCGCGGCGCTTGCCCAGCTCGCGATGTGTGATCGCTTCGTGGACGGAGACGTGACGCAATTGATCCGAACCGGAGACTGCCTGTCGGTCTATCCGCAGGAAGGCCGCGTCGTGATCGATGACGACTAGCACGTTCAGGCCGCGACAGTTTTTGTGTTCAAGCCTTAAGTCCAATCCGTGATAACCGGACGGCACTGTGACGGGTGGTGCAACTCTGCTTCACCAACTCGCGCTGCTAGACATTGCTCTCAAAATCGTGAATGAAAGTTGAAAGCCGAAGCTCGCATTTGCTCGTACCTCATTGGGAGAGCGATGATTTTTGCCATCAATGTGAGATTGTGAGTGCTGGCATGCGGACTGAATCGACGGCAGATCAGATCTTGCGAGCCGCACAGGAGCTTGTCCGATCGCGCGGTTTCCATGGCTTCCGTTGCCTGGATTTGGCCATTGAGCTTGAGGTCGGCATTGCTGATGTGCACAAGCAATTTGCCTCCAAGACCGAGCTGGGTTGCCGACTGATTGATCGAATCCAGGATGGCTTCGGGCGCAAGACAGCCGAGATTGATCGCATACAGGAGACGGCTTCGAGTCGGTTGGTGGCTTATGCGTCGCTGTTTGAATGGTCAGTCCGGGCCGATGAGCTGTGCTTGTTTGGCGTTCTGGCAGCCGAAGTCGAAACATTGCCATTGGTGATGCAAAAGGGCATCAGCCGGCATTTCGAGCAGCATCGTAATTGGACTACATCAGTTCTGCGTGCTGGCAAAGCTGATGGGAGTCTGCATTTTCGTGGTAGCCCTGAAGCACATGCCCGGACGATTACCGCAAGCTTTCTCGGTGCACTGATCGTGACCAAAATTCAAGGTTCGATGGGCGATTTTATTGCGATCAGGGATCTGTCGATCAATCGCTACCGTAGTCACGAGGCGAGCGGCATCTCCATGTCGTAAGTACAACTCAATTCAACGTTTCGAGCACACCGCCCTGCCGTGATCGCGGACGGGCGAGATCGGCATATCCCCGCCGTTCCTGGTCGGGAGCGGACGCTTGCGCATCGTCGTCATTCGTAAAATTAAGCGAGGCCTTGCCTTGTCAACTTACTAGTTGGTAAGGAGGACGGGCAAAGGAAGAAACGAATGAACCAAGAAACGTCCCAAGCCTTCATGCCAAGCGATAGCAATCGAATAAGCAAAACCTCGTTGCGCGTCATCAAAGCGCTGGAAGTTGTCACCGGCCACCAGGAGCCAATATCTGCGACCCAGCTCGCCGACCGGATGGGCGTCAATCGCATATCAGCCTATCGGGCACTGATGACCTTGGTCGAAAGCGGCTTTCTCGTTCCATCGGACCGGCCGCGTCACTATCAGGCCAGCTATCGTTTGCTGGCGCTCACGCGCTGTCTGTCCCTGTCCGAGCGCAGTACTGACGTCATTCAGGACGTTTTGAGAACAGTCACCAGTGAAACTCAGGCGGGCTGTTACTTTTGCGTTCTGGAGGGCGATCGAATTATCGCAATTCAGCATGAATGCGCCGACGGTGATGATACGCTCCCTTTCGAGATCGGCGAACTGGTGGAAGCGGCACCGACGGCCATCGGGCGAGCCATCCTGGCGTTTCAGCCAAAAACACGAGTTGCTGCCTTGTTTAACCAGGGCTTGGTGCAGCATACCGAACAGACATTAACCGACCCGAGCGATCTCACTCGCGAATTGGCCGATGTCCGCGAAGCCGGTTTCGCGGTTACAGACCGCCAATATCATGATGATCTGCGATGTCTGGCCGTTCCGGTGCTCGGCCATTGCGCAGACCGGCCAACCGGCCTAACCATTCACTGTCAGTGTAGCCAATTCAGTATTTCGACGCTTCGCGATCACAGCAAGATCCTGCTTGAGCAGTCCCAGCGCTTGGCGGCTGAGTTGAGTGACCTGTCGCATTAACCGTGATGGATCCGATTACGCTTGAACCGTGCTAAGATCGAGCTACGTAGTCACTACGGGATTGGTCTGAGGCGGCGATGAGAGCGAGCCATGAGCCAGCAGAGTACCGGTACAGATATTTCAACATCGGAACGCATTCTTGATGTTGCAGAGGATATTGTGCGCAGCCGCGGTTACAACGGCTTTAGTTACGCTGATGTGGCGTCAGAGCTGCAACTGACCAAGGCGAGTCTGCATCATCATTTTCCAACTAAGGGTGATCTTGGCCTGGCGCTGATCCAGCGGTTTTCGAGCAATGTCCTGGCCTATCTCCAAGAACTCGACCGTGCGTCTGACTGCGAATACGATAAGCTCAAGGCTTATTTCGAGGTCTATCAGGGGGCATTGAGCGAGAACAAGATGTGCCTCTGTGGGATGCTGGCCGCAGAGCACGAGACGCTTCCGGCAGAGATGCAGGGTGGGATCAACCAATTCTTTGATGGGCATGTCGACTGGCTCGAGCGCGTGCTGCAGGCCGGACGCGAGTCCGGCGAGTTCGTATTTCAGGGAACGCCAAGCGAGAATGCACGCTCAATCCTGGCAAGCATGCAGGGCGGTCTGATGATCGCCAAGTCACAGCACTCGACCGCCACTCTGGAGATCATCTCCAAGAATTTGCTCAGAATGTATCGCGGCGGCGGCGATTAATGCGCTCTGTTGCTTTGCGGTCGAGCTGACCGATCGCATAGCACCTCGCGCTCTACTCTGTGTGCCGAACCATGAAATTTTTGGATTCTCATTTTTGGGTAG
This sequence comes from Hyphomicrobiaceae bacterium, assembly GCA_051009955.1. Classification (GTDB taxonomy): domain Bacteria; phylum Pseudomonadota; class Alphaproteobacteria; order Rhizobiales; family Hyphomicrobiaceae; genus Tectiglobus. Next base: position 7,870 of record JBPCWB010000782.1, read on the forward strand.
ACAATTTATCAATTGGGCCGAGATTTCTTGAAGAGAGTGCAGTTCATCGCAAGTTGTCAAATCAAGTGATGGGCCGTTCGCACAAATACTGAGCATAGTTTCACTCGACGCGTTTTTTTTTACACCTATGGTCGATTTGTGTATCGCATCCGGTCTAATCAATTGGTAAGTTGGGAGCGTGAATTGGACGATTGCACAGTGACAGTTGATGGACTTCAAGCCGAGCGGGGAGGCTCGATTGGCCCAACCTGATAAGACTGGTCAACCTGGGATAGGCGATCCCCCATTTGTAACGATTGATCGAATTTGGACAAAATACAGAAGCCTGCGGAGCAAGCTTGAGGAACTCGACGACTGGGCTCCGGACAGCTCGGATTCGGTCTATCGGTCGGAATTGCAGACCACTCTCAAGCAGAAATTCGTTGATCCGATCGATTCGGAGCTTCTCAAGCTGGTTACACTTGCGGCGGGCCTGCGTGCGAGGAACCAGGCAGAGATCCGATACAAGGCGATGATGATGCGTGATCACATCCAGGGCGCAGATTTGAATGCCCTGTCGGCGCTTGCCGACTCGCTGGCGAAGGATTTGACGGACACGTGGTAGGTTGCGCCGTCTGGACGGTTTGGGAAGCGCGCCTCACTCCGGACAACGGCCATCCGGGCTCAAGGATTTGCAGCCTTGGACATGAGCGCGGCAAACATCTTTTGCATGGCTTCACTGTTGGCGAGTGTGCTGTCCAGCACCTGACGATAGAACTTTTCCGGATCGGCCAGCGTTTCGAGATTGGCTTCGGTCCGCCTCTGAAGATCCTGTGTGATTGTCTCATTAATCGCGCTGACGTCGGGCAGGCCGAGAAAGGTGCGCGCTTCTTGCGGTGTGCAGTCGACCTCAACTGTAATCTTCATGGTCCTGCGTGCTCCCTATTGTGGCTCGTTTCCATCCGTCTCACTCCATTTCGAACTGCGTGGTGGTCGCGGTCGTGCCTAGATCATCGTGCCTAATATTGGAACCGCGACGGCGGCTGCAACATAAAGCAGGTTGCTCTTTCGTTGTCTTTACGTGACCTCGTTCTCGGACATTGCCTGCTCCAGATTTTCGTTGAGCTTGTCGAGAAAGCCCATCGTCGTCAGCCACGATTGATCAGGTCCGACCAGCAAAGCAAGGTCCTTGGTCATGAAGCCTGCTTCGACCGTGTCTATGCACACCTTTTCGAGCGTATCGGCAAAACCGGCCAATGCATCATTCTCATCGAGTTTCGCGCGATGTTTCAAAGCGCGGGTCCAGGCGAAAATCGAAGCTATGGAATTGGTCGACGTTTCCTTTCCCTCTTGATGCATGCGGTAGTGGCGCGTGACCGTGCCGTGCGCTGCCTCGGCTTCAACCGTTTTGCCATCCGGCGTCATCAGCACGGATGTCATCAGGCCGAGCGAGCCGAACCCCTGGGCCACGGTATCAGACTGCACATCGCCATCGTAGTTCTTGCAAGCCCATACGTAGCCGCCGTTCCACTTCATGCTGCAGGCAACCATATCGTCGATCAGGCGATGTTGAAACGTGAGGCCGGCTTCCGAATACCGTTCGGCGAATTCGGAGTCGAAGATGTCTTCGAAGAGCTCTTTGAAGCGGCCGTCATACTGCTTGAGGATTGTGTTTTTGGTCGACAGATAGACCGGGTAGTTCCGCATCAAGCCGTAGTTCAGAGATGCACGCGCAAAGTCGCGTATGGAATCGTCGAGGTTATACATCGCCATTGCGACGCCACCGCCCGGTGCATCAAAGACATCGTGTTCGATGACTTCACCGTCGTCGCCTTCGAACTTGATTGTAACTTTGCCAGCCGACGGAAACTTGAAGTCGGTGGCCTTATACTGATCACCGTAGGCATGCCGTCCGATGATGATGGGTTGGGTCCAGCCTGGCACAAGACGAGGCACGTTGCTGCAGATGATTGGCTCTCGGAAGATGACACCGCCAATGATGTTGCGGATTGTACCATTTGGCGACGGCCACATCTTCTTCAGGTCGAATTCCTCTACACGTGTCTCATCCGGCGTAATGGTCGCGCATTTGACACCGACACCGTGCTTCTTGATGGCCTCGGCGCTGTCAATCGTCACCCGATCGTCCGTCCGATCCCGGTTCTCCATGCCAAGGTCGTAGTATTCCAGATTGATGTCGAGGTAAGGATGGATCAGCTTGTCTTTGACGAACTGCCACATGATGCGCGTCATCTCATCGCCGTCGAGTTCGACAACGGTTCCGGCGACTTTGATCTTGGACATTGTGACTATCCCTCTTGCATTTCTTTAATTGATCAAGACCGTTGTGCGTTGACAGCCTGATTTGCGGGGGCGGCATGACGCCATGAATTGCATCGTCGTGAGTTGCAAAATCCAGCCCATTGCGCAAGGGCTGGTCTGGCACCTCAGTTTTTGCCGAAGACTTACTCCCGCGGCGTGATGCCTCGAATCAGAGCGCTTGCTCGTAGATGGCCAAGGCCGCTTCGTACGTCATTTCCCGCGGATTGTTGACCAAAAGCCGGGTCTGCTTCATGGCGTCTTCGGCCAGCATCGGCAGGTTGTTGTGGCCGACGCCGACGTCGGTCAACCGGGAATCCATGCCAAGTTGGGGACCCAGGGCCTTGAATCCCGAGACCAAACCGGCGGCCTTGTCCGCGGCCGATTTACCGGTCAATTCAGGGAAGATCATGTGTGCGATTTCGCCATATAGATCCTGAGCTGCGGGCATATTGAACTCGAGCACGTATGGCAGGACCAATGCATTTGAAAGCCCGTGCGGCACGTGGAAATGCCCGCCGAGGGGATAGGCCAAGGCATGCACGGCGGCGACGGGAGCGTTGGCGAAGGCCATTCCGGCCAGCATCGAACCAAGCAGCATATTGCCCCGCGCCTGCTTGTCATTAGGCGTCTCACAGGCCTTGCGAATATTGGCACCGAGGAGTTCGAGGGCTTGGCGGGCGAGGCAGTCCGAGACGACGTTCTTCTTGTGCTTGGAGGTGTAGGCCTCGATCGCATGCACCATGGCGTCGATCCCTGTCGCAGCGGTCACATTCGCCGGCAGTCCGAGCGTCAGATCAGCATCAAGAATCGCGTAATCGGGCAGCAGCTGTGGGGAGACGACCCCCTTCTTTTCGGATGCGCCAGTCGTCACGATCGAGATCGGCGTCACCTCGGATCCCGTGCCCGCCGTCGTCGGGCAGAGGATGAGCGGAAGGCGCTCACCTGTTACCAGCCCGACCCCGTACATGTCCGAAATGCTTTGGTCCGTGTTTAGGAGGACAGCAATCAGCTTGGCAGTGTCCAAGGAACTGCCGCCACCAACTGATACGACGCCGTCGACATTCTCCGACCTGGCCT
>JBPCWB010000783.1:0-4093 GCA_051009955.1 Hyphomicrobiaceae bacterium
TTATGTGGACCGTTCCGTAAGCTCGCGCAATCCACCGCTGATTTAGCTACCGCGCCAAGGCAGCTTAGGGTCAGTTGCGTTGATCGGGTACCGTTACCAATTGGTCCGCTGTACCCCCAGATAGCTGCCGTCGCGTTGCGCTGTAACGAAACGTCGAAGAGGGCCATAACCAGACTCACGGCTGATTTAGGATGATGCGGCGCACTAAATCGGTGTCGCCCAAATCTACGACATTCGAGTTAACTCTGTCGTGATGCTTGGTCGCTTGCCGATTGTGCACATACGCCTGCGATTTCAGGGATACGCACACGAACAATCATGAAACCCGCGCCGCCTATTGATCATTGGCCTCGCGTTTTGGCAAGCGCGCACACTAGGTTGGCAATCCGGCCCGGATTAATCCGTCGAAGAGCCCATTACGATTTTGGTACCGCTCCATCGGGAAACGCTGTCTGAGGTCGGTGAGAGTAAGATCAGGCTCCATGTTCTGCAGTTCGAACAAGGACTTTTCCGCGTCCTTTTGATTGCCGATCTGAGCCAAACTTGCAATCAAAGCTAAGCGGGCGGGTAAGTAGTCCCGATGCAACTGTACGCAGCGGCGGGCCCAAACTGCCGCTTCTTCATAGTTGCCAAGTTGAACGTGGGCTGTCGCCAGAACACCAAATGCAACCCACATGGAGGTATCCAGCGGGCTAAGCTGAATAGCCCGCTCTGCATGCTCTATCATTGTTTCCGGTTCGCCCGAATAGCATCGTACCGTAGCACTAGTTAGCCAAGCTCGGTTAGAGTTCGGATTCGCAACAAGTGAGCGGTCAACTAGTGCAAGGCCACCGTCGATATCATTATCGACTAAGGCTATGGTCATTCCAGCTTGCCAAAGCACGTATGGATCGGTGTTATCAACTCGCAGCGATTCTCGCGCTAATCGTAGGGCCTCGCGCCTTTCGTCCTCAGATAGCACCATGCCCTTCAATTGAACTTGCCGCCGGTAGCACCAAGAAGCACACGAATATGCTCTTGCATAACCGGGGTCAGCAGCAATTGCCTTACGAAAGTAAGTCAATGCCGCGTTTGTGTCCTCGGGTCTAAGTCGGTTCATAAGCGACAGACCGCACAAGGTGAGGTCGTAGGCGTCAAAGTTGCCGGGTCGTTTCTGGCGAATACGTTCTACCTCTACCCGCAACAATTGCGGCTCGAGTGCACCGACGACGCTTGAGACAATGCGATCTTGAAAATCGAAAACATCGTCCAGATTACCATCAAAGCGATCGGCCCATAGCTGTTCGCCTGTAGATGCCTCGACCAACTGCGCAGATACCCGCACCCTGTCGCGGGCTTTGCGAACACTGCCCTCCAGCACATAGCGGACACCTAGGCGCCGGCCGAACTCTCGAACATCTAGCGTTCCCGACTGATTGGCAAAGGAGGAGCTCTTGTCGATAATGAAGAACGAGCGAAGATTGGAGAGGGCGGTGATCAAGTCTTCGGCTACACCGTCGGAGAAATATTCGTCAGCCGGACTGTCTCCCGCATTTGTGAAGGGCAATACGGCGATTGACGGAGTGGATGATGCAGCGCCGCTCCTGACGGAATCGGGCTCATCATTTACCGCTGAGGTCCCGTCGCGAACGACACGAAAAGTCTCGATTGGAGTTGGGATATTCTTCAGGGCGCTTTCGCCGAGAAATTCAAACGCGAAGTCCAGTTTGTTACGGACTTGCCGGTAGGCATCGCCCGAGATTAGGATTCCCCCTGGTTCGGCTAATGCTTCTAGTCGTGACGCAATGTTGACGCCATCTCCATAGACATCATCATCCTCAATAACGACATCACCGATGTTGATGCCGATCCTCAGCGAAATACGGCGCGCTTCAGCAACATCCAAATTCCGATTAGACATTCCTTGTTGAATCTTGCTGGCGCATTGCACGGCATCGACAATGCTTGCGAACTCGGCCAAAAACCCGTCACCTGTTAGCTTGAATATGCGACCTCGGTGCTCATTGAATGTCGGCGAGATGAATTGCTTCCGATGCTCTCTTAATGCAATGAGAGTGGCCTCTTCATCGTCAGCCATCAGGCGACTATAGCCCACCACATCAGCGGCAAGGATTGCGGCAAGCCTTCGGTCCATCTGCGACGCCTCGGCGATCTATCGTGCTCAGCGCACATTGTACCTGCCTGCGACACTGAATCAAATCGGGACCGACAATCCCGCAATCGGTGCCGTCGGTTCGATCTGTCCAATCTTTCCTTGCACCGACATCGACTGGGTTGCCGCACATGCTCACAGCCGGTATGGGTCACTTGCGACGATTGCTCTTTGTAGTCACCGAGTCCGCTGTACGCCCGGATAGCTGCCGTCCGTTGCGCTGCAATGAACCGTCGGTACGCGCCATAATTGGCGGTTCTCTCTTTGGGATGCCCAGCATTTGGCATTGCCCGGTCCTTGCATGGGCTAATTCCTCCCTAGGTTATGATTCTAGCCTGCGCGGGCCTAGTGGAAATAGGCGCCGCCATCTACCACGAGCGTCTGCCCCGTGACGAATGCAGCGTCCTGTGATGCGAAATAGATTACCGCGCCTACGACATCCACTGGATGCTGATCGCGTTGGATGACACGCGCCTTCAGCGAGACATCCTGGAGTTTTTCTAGCTGATCGGGGTTGGCAAGCACTCCATCAGACATGGTGAAACCAGGAGCGACGCCATTGACGAGAATGCCCGCCCCGCCAAGTTCCTTCGCAAGTGCTTTGGTCATCGCGTTGACGGCACCCTTGCTTGCCACATAGTGCAACATGAATGGGACACCCTTGAATGGCGTGCCCGAAGAAATATTAATGATACGACCATCGCCTTGCTTGCGCATGGCAGGCACGACGGCGCGAGTTGCCAGCGCCAATCCCATAACGTTGTCTTCGAGCACGCGCTTCCAATCATCTGCGCCGAGGTCCTCGAATGGCATGGGCTTGAGGGAGGAGTAGATTCCCGCATTGTTGACAAGGATATCGATCTGACCAAAAGCCTCCAATGCGGACCGGGCCATCACTTCGGTGTCGGTCGGACTGGCAACATCGCAAGAGACACCAATGACGCGGCCCCCATTATGCTCGATCCTACTGGCAGCATCTTCGGCACCGGCGAGATCGGCGATGACCACCTTTGCTCCTTCATTCAGGAAGCCCTGAACAATTGAACTGCCAATACCCATAGCTCCACCGGTGACAATCACGACCTTTCCATTGCAGCGCATGATTTCCTCCATGCCTCTTGTCCATCGCGAGGCTCCGATAGGCGGTTGAGGCGAAGCCCGACTCGAGCCCTCTTCCGCTTCGCTTGTGATTTCGCTCAACGTCGTCTCTGGTGTGAGTACCTTCCTTCAATAGCGTGACGAACGATTGCGATACAACAGTTTGCGACGGGCGGGTTGTGGGCCCATTCCAAAATCTACGCCAGAAGCAAGCATGTGCAGTGCCAGACACTTGGTGTGTCGGTAGCGGCACGCCCCGTCGCAAGCGGTCGGTTCTGACGTCCACAAATTTGCAAACTGCAGTTGACCCATCCGACTAAGCTGCACCTGCTCAGATCCGAAGTGGGCCATGTGCGTCGGTCGGGCATCGTTGCCATGGTTTCCGCTCTACCGCCATATAGCTGCCGACTTGCTGCGTCTCGGCGAAACGTCGGTATGGGCCAACAGTGACAAGGGAGGGCATTGCCAAGATTGTCCTTTTGCGTGACCTTCGACATCAATAGCCCGCTCATCAGCGGGTGTCGGGTACACTCCAGGGAACTCCTGCCATGACCACACGCACCGTTACCTGCGCCTGCGGCCAGCTCACCGTCACCTGCACAGGTGAGCCGGTGCGGCTATCCATGTGCCATTGCCTCGATTGCCAGAAGCGGACCGGCAGCCTGTTCGGCGTACAGGTGCGGTACTCGGACGACAAGGTGACGATTGCCGGCAACACCAAAGCGTTCGTTCGCAAGGGCGACAGCGGCGGGACGATCACCTTCCGCTTCTGCCCGGACTGCGGCACGACCATGGCCTGGACGATCGACACCTGGCCGGGCGTCACTGCCGTCCCAGTCGGCG
>JBPCWB010000784.1:0-3266 GCA_051009955.1 Hyphomicrobiaceae bacterium
AAGGCGGCCATGCGTTCCTGACCGTGAATTGCATCGCAGACATCGATCAGTTCTTCGAAGGTCGTCGGCATTTTCTTGCCGGCCTTATCGATCAGATCGGCGCGGGAGGCACCCATGATCATCGCGCCGGCTTCCCAAGGGAAGCCGTGCGGATCGCCATTCGTGTCCTGCAGCGAGGCCATGGTTCCACCAACAAAATCCGCTGCATCCCAGTCACTCGGCGTCAGGTTGGGATCTTCAATATAAGGTTTCAGATTTTCCACCCAGCCTGCGCCGATCCAGCGGCCGGAATAAATGAAGGTGACGTTTATGACGTCCAGAGCGCTGCCCTTCGTGGACAGTTCGAGGTCGGTTCTTTGGTTGAAGACCGGGAAGGCATTGGTGACGAAGTTGACCTTCATGCCGGTCTGTTCTTCAAACTCGGGGAAGTAGTTTTTCAGGTAGCCAAAGAATGTGCTGGAGAACGAAGCGCCCTGCAGGGTTACGCCGTCGAATTCCTTGGCATAGCCGATGCGCCCGGGAAGGGCGATACCGGCTGCGGCCGCCGCTCCTGCGGTTTTCAATACCTTGCGACGGGAAACCTTGGTTCCACCTGACCGTTTGATCTTCATAACCTTCCTCCCTTTTCGCCTTTAACCGGCGTCCGTTTCTGTCACGGATCGACCTTCCCGGCGCGCCCGCCGGGACAGGATGTCGTTGCTGCACACGTCCCGGTGATGATTGCGCAGCTGACAAACCACCTGGAAAACGTTGTAACAACTCAGCTAAGATGCTAGCTTTGTGGATGCACACCGTCAACCACTAAGGCACGGAGAATGCGGGAGCGGTGGGCGGAGAGCAGGGGCTGGATGGCAGGAATTGTTCTGATTACAGGCGGCTCGCGCGGGATCGGCGCGGCTACGGCTCGAAAAGCAGCGAGTGCCGGTTACGCGGTGGCCGTCAATTACCGTCAGGATGATGAAGCCGCGTCGGCCCTGATCCGTGATCTTCAATCATCCGGGACTGTTGCAATTGCCGTGCAAGGAGATGTTTCCTCCCAAGATGACATTGTCCGGGTGTTCGACAGCGTTTCAGAACAGATCGGCGTTCCAACGGCGCTGGTCAATTCCGCTGGGATCAGCGGCGGCCATTCGCGCGTTGAGGATTTCGACAGCGCAGTTCTTGAGCAGTTGATGAAGGTCAACGTCATTGGAACAATGCTTTGCTGTCGGGAAGCGGCAAAGCGCATGTCGACGGCAAACGGCGGAAGCGGTGGAGCCATCGTCAATGTGACATCCATGGCCGGAACGATTGGAGGACGGCCAGGAAGCAGCCACTATGCGGCATCAAAGGCGGCATTGGATTCATTTACGATGGGATTTGCCAAGGAAGTTGCCACGGAAGGCATCCGAGTGAATGCAGTAAGACCGGGCGTCACCCTGACTGACATGACGGCCGCTGTACGCGATGATCCGAAATTGCGCCGTGATGTAGTGGCGACGATCGCCATGAACCGCGCGGCGGAACCGGAAGAAATGGCCGCGCCGATCGTCTGGCTGTTGTCAGACGAGGCGTCGTTCATATCAGGCTGCAGGCTTGACGCATCTGGTGGCGGTTTCGTCATTGCGGCAAGTACGAAGGAAACGTAGCCCGCTAGCAGTTTTCGGCGGCAACAAACAGGACTCGAAACCATGGCGTCTGTCACGATCAACAATGTCAGAAAACGCTTTGGACAGTTGGAAGTTTTGCATGGCATCGATGCCTCAATAGCTGACGGGGAGTTCGTCGTTCTTGTCGGCCCCTCCGGTTGCGGGAAGTCAACTCTGCTCAGAATGATTGCCGGCCTTGAAACGATTAATGAGGGCGAGATCGAAATCGACGACGAAGTCGTCAATTGGCTTGAGCCGAAAGAGCGCGACATCGCCATGGTGTTCCAAAACTATGCGCTTTATCCGCACATGACGGTTGAGCAGAACATGAGCTTCAGTCTGCGGATCCGCCGGTTCGCAAAGATGGAAACCGGCGAGCGCGTGCGAGAGGCCAGTCTTATCCTGAGTTTGGACCAGCTTCTGGAGCGTTATCCGCGACAGCTTTCTGGCGGGCAACGGCAACGTGTCGCCATGGGGCGGGCGATTGTCCGGGCACCGCGCGTGTTTCTATTCGACGAACCACTGTCCAACCTTGACGCCCGGCTGCGCGTGCAGATGCGTACTGAGATCAAAGCCTTGCACAACCGCCTGAAAACAACGTCGGTCTACGTAACCCACGACCAAGTGGAAGCCATGACCATGGCCGACCGGATTGTCGTCATGAGTAATGGCAATGTGGAGCAGATTGGTGCACCACTGGAAATCTACGACAACCCGGCAAATACATTTGTGGCAAGTTTCATCGGCTCCCCCGGTATAAATTTGATCGAAGGCAAGGCGCGACGGTCAAACGGAACCGTCGCGGTGGAGACGGAAGATGGCGTGCGCTTACTCGCGCCCAGCGACGTCACCGTTGCCGACGGTCAGCCGGTTGTTTACGGCATCCGGCCGGAGCACCTCGCAGTCGGAAATGCGGAGAATGGCTTTCAGGCCAGCGTCGATCTGATTGAGCCGACCGGTGCCGAAACGCTGATCTTTTCAAAGATTGCTGGAGTCGAACTATGTGCGCGGTCGAACGAGCGGTTTAATATCAAGCTCGGCGAGAATGTCGGCTTTGCACCGAATGTCGATCAAGTGCTGTTGTTCGAGGCCGAGGGGGGCAAACGCATCCGGGCCAATTAGTCTAATTGCTCGAGCCGCCTGCCTCGCGAATCTTTGGTTGCGGATCCGGCGCCCAAAACGAAGTGAGCAATACTTTCCATCATTCCCGCCCGGTCGTTTGCGGGAGGGGTGCACCGGGATCGATCAGACCCTGTTCAACCAGTTCGCTCCAGAACGCGTCCGGGATCTTCGCTGTCAGACTCGCCAGATTTCCCGTCAGCTCATCGGGACTTACTGCGCCAGGAATGACACCGGCAATAGCCGGATGGGCCAGAGGAAATTGAAGCGCTGCAGCACGGAGGTCGACGTCGTGTCTTAGACAGGTCTCTTCGATTCTTTTTACCCGGACGGCAATTTCATCGGGAACTTTGCCGTAGTCATAGCGCGCGGCATCGCCGAGACCAGTGGCCAGCACGCCGGAATTGAACGGGCCGCCGAGCACGACCGCAATATCCTTCTTTTCGCAATGGGGCAGGAGTCCCGCCAGTGCACTCTGATCAAGCAGGGTGTAGCGTCCAGCCAGAAGGATGCAGTCAA
>JBPCWB010000785.1:0-7387 GCA_051009955.1 Hyphomicrobiaceae bacterium
TCAAGTGCTCGCGCCCGTACGCGTGCAGCCGTCGTTGCAGAGTGTGCGCCAAATCCGCGCCTTCTTGCAACGCGAATACTAAGGCCTGGGTGAGGAAAAAACATGCCGCATCGACGTCGCCGACGTGTTCATAGTGATCCGCGGCTGCGGTGTAGAGCTTGGCGAGCTGTCGCCCATCCGATTGCGCGTGTGCATCAAGCACGGCCCGCTCCAGTTCATCGATCGACATCGGGCTGATCGTATCGAACTCCACTTCCAATTCAGCGATCGTAGAACTGATCGGCAATCCAGCGATGGAAGAGATGTGTCGGGCCATCCATGGCGGGCGCGAATTTGCCACCATCGAACATCGGCCCGTGACGTCCTCTCTGCATGCCTTCGACAACGAATATGTCTTCGATAAAGACGCCCTTCCACAACTCGGAATTGCGCTCACGCATCTCGGCCCATGCGTTACCGCACATGTCCTCATCAGCGTAGTAGAGAACGACATGTTCGACGGTGCGATCGACAGCCTTCGGCTCCAGAATGATGGCGTAGGCATGATCGCGATGCACGCCGAAAAGCACGTTCGGGAACAGTGCAATATACTCGCCGGCGGCGTCCCATTTCTCGCTCAGCCCGACAAAATCGGAAAATCGTGTACCGGCGCCGTCCATCATTGGCCGATAGACGCGGGTCCCTTGCCCCGAATAGCGACCCGCCTCCTCGATGTGATAGTGGTCCGAGAGCTTTGAGTACGTGTTCAACCCGGGATGGACCCACGGCAGGTGATAGCTCTCGCAATAGTTCTCAACAGCCAGTTTCCAGTTCGTGTCGACTTCCAGCTGGAAGGCACTGTCTGAGCCTGGATGATGCAAGGGCTGATCGAGTTGCGACCATCGCGCCAAGAGCGGCGCGGCATAGTCGGCAAACTCCGGCGCGTCGCCGGAGACATTCACAAAGATAACGTCACGCCAGACGTGCGAACGCACACGCCACAGCCCAAGTTCGTCACGTTTGAGGTCGGGATCGATGTTGGTTCCCGGACCGCCGGCGTGCGGTGTTGTCCTCAGCGCGCCGGTCAGGTCATAGCACCAGGAATGATAGGGGCAGCGGATAACACCCCGAATATTGGACTTCTCATTGACAAGGACCATCCCGCGGTGACGACAGGTGTTCTGAAAGACATTGATGGCACCCGTACCGTCGCGCACCATCAATAGCGGGATTCCAAGAAACTCTATCGGCGTCGCGTCGCCTTGTTTGGGGATATCCTTGCCAAAACCGATAGCCGCCCAATTCGAAAAAAAGACCTTGTCCTTCTCGAGCTGATAACAATCCGTGTCCGTATAAAATTTGTTCGGTAAACCGCGCGCGCGCGCCACCGACTGGCGAACCGGCTCCAGCAACGATTGCATGCGTTGCTCCATCACGACCTCGCTTCGCGCCTCGGAAGGCTGTGACAAGATCCTTCGACTCTAGCGAAGCGGCCAGTAGCGTGATGTCGGCGATCCGACGAATTCTATCGCTGGTTCTGCAGGACACCGCCTTTCGGCATGTCCTCGGGCGCCAGCCGCGGGACAAAATTCCACTGCGCCCTTTGCCAACCGGCATCACGGGCCGCTGCTTCATTGCAGAACCAACGCTCCCCGCGCCCTGTATCGATGGTCGTTAGCGCGTACCATTGTGACCATGGGAGGTGATAGAAACGCCGACCAAGACTATCGATATTTCCCTTGATCGGGCAATCGCTGTTCAGCGCACCCTTGGCCTCACGCCAACTCCGCTGCCTGTAGTCTTGTGCCCGCTCCGTGTCGGCCTGAAAAATACCGACGGCTTCAGCCATCGCCGCACCTTCCGCGGCCTTGTAGTCGGCCGGCGCATCCGAAGCGGCCCAGGCCATCCCGCGACGTATCATCTCCGCACTGACATCAACGCCGCCGACGTAGCACTGCACGCGCTTGAACGCGCTGTCCTTCGAGCGTGGTGCGCGGTCGTGACAAGTGACGTCCCGCTCATGAACCAGCAAGAACAGAACCGCCGCTGCCGAGCGTCCGCAAAACCACTGCATGCCGTTGCCGAGGTCGCAGCGTTGATTGCTTTCCGGTGGATCGACGCCATCCAATCGCATCCGGACATCATTGACCGAGATGATTGCGGAACTGATGACCGACGCCTTGCCCCGGATCTCAGCGATGGCGGGCCCGGCCAGGACCAATCCGACGAGTGTCAGAAAAACATAAACTCTTCTCATGTTGGCCCACTCCTCCGGCTGCCAACGTGTCCGACTAGCACCCGCAGTCTATCGCCGCACCGTGGTCAATGGAAGATCCTCCATGATCAAAGGCCTGTGTTGCATGTCGGAACAGGCGCCCAATGGCAAAGTCAGGGCAGGCATAGATTGTCCGTTTCGGCACAGATTTGGTCTGCTCCGGTATAGCCCCAACAGATCCCTGCCCTAGTCTGAGTATTCGCGACTGAGGAGGGGGGGCAGCATGCCATTGTCCATGAACCCACAGGTCTTTATCACCTGTGCCGTCACCGGTTCTGGAGGGACCCAGGACCGCAGCCCACACGTGCCGCGGAGTCCTAAGCAGATCGCCGAGAGTGCGATTGCCGCCGCACGAGCCGGGGCAGCGATTGTACACTGTCACGTGCGCGACCCGCAGTCCGGTGCGCCGGCGCGTGATCGAGCGCTTTATCGCGAGGTCACCGAGCGCATTCGTGACGCTGACACCGACGTTGTCCTCAATCTGACCGCCGGCATGGGCGGAGACATCATTTTTGGACCACCAACCTCTCCGCTCCCGCTCCAAGCGACGACTGACCTCATTGGCGCCGAAGAACGCATGGTTCATGTCAGCGAATGCCGGCCGGAGATCTGCACGCTGGACTGCGGCACGATGAACTTCGCCGAAGCCGACTACGTCATGACGAATACGCCCGGCATGCTGCGGGCGATGGGCACGATGATGACGGAGCTCGGCGTCAAGCCTGAAATCGAAGCCTTCGATACAGGTCATTTATGGTTTGCCAAACAGCTCGTCAGCGAAGGCGTGATCAGTGGCCCGGCGCTCGTCCAGTTGTGCATGGGCGTGCCGTGGGGCGCGCCGGACGACCTCAACACGTTCCTCGCCATGGTCAACAATGTTCCATCGGACTGGACCTGGTCGGCCTTCTCTCTCGGCAGGCACCAGATGCCCTTTGTTGCAGCCTCCGTTCTGGCCGGCGGCAATGTCCGGGTTGGACTGGAAGACAACCTGTGGCTTGCCAAGGGCGAACTGGCAACCAACGAAGCCCTCGTTGAACGGGCTGTGGCAATCATCGAATCACTCGGCGTCACGGTCGTCGGACCGGCAGCCGTGCGCTCGCAGCTCGGACTCGAGAAGCGAGCCCCGTTATGACCATGCAGGCGGCCGTGGTTGGCGGCGGCGTCATTGGTGGCGGTTGGGCAGCGCGATTTTTGCTCATGGGCTGGAACGTTGCGGTCCATGACCCTGCGCCCGACACCGAACGCAAAATCAATGAGATCCTGACGAACGCACGTCGTGCATTGCCAGCGCTCTATGACGGTCACCTTCCGGAAGAAGGTTCTCTGAGGTTCACCGCGACACTTGCAGACGCCGTGTCCGGCGCTGATTGGATCCAGGAGAGCATCCCTGAGCGGCTAACTCTCAAACATGACATCCTGCAGCACATCCAGGCCCACTGCCCTGTTTCCGGCATCGTCGCGTCGTCCACGTCAGGATTCAAGCCTTCGGACCTTCAACAGCAGTCAACGCGTCCCCAACAAATCATCGTCGCCCACCCTTTCAACCCCGTCTACCTGTTGCCACTCGTGGAGCTGGTCGGCGCGGACGAGACCATCGCCCGCGCGCAGACGATCCTCGCAAGCCTCGGCATGCGACCGCTTCATGTGCGCCGCGAGATCGATGCGCACATCGCAGATCGCCTGCTCGAAGCTGTCTGGCGTGAGGCGCTCTGGCTGGTCAAGGACGGCGTCGCAACAACACAGGAAATCGATGACGCCATCACTTACGGGTTCGGCTTACGATGGGCACAGATGGGTTTGTTCGAGACCTACCGAATCGCCGGCGGTGAAGACGGCATGGCGCATTTCATGAAGCAGTTCGCGCCGGCGCTGGCCTGGCCGTGGTCGAAACTAACCGACGTGCCCGAGTTGACCTCGTCGCTCGTCGCCAAAATAGCGGCGCAATCCGATGCGCAGTCCGGCAGCTTCGATTTTCGCGAACTCGAGCGCATCCGTGATGACAACCTCATCGCCATCATGCGGGGCTTGAAAGGTCGCGACTGGATGGCTGGCGCCCACCTCAACGCACATGAAATCCAACTGCAGAAGACGAACGGACGCCCTCGAACGCCAGAGCACGAACACACCTCCGATAGCGAACCCAGTCAGTCTCACTCCTAACTCCACCGAGGCAACGATGACCAATTCAAACCTACCTTGGACACCCGATTTCGAGATTTACCCGGTTGCACATGCCATATCGTCGGCACGACCGGAGGCAAACGCCGTCGTCATCGAATGGTCGGACGGTCAGCGCAGCAAGCATCATGCCCTGTGGCTTCGCGAAAACAGCCCGGACGAACAGACCATCCATCCCTTGTCGCGCGAATTGGTTGTCGATCCTTTGAGTTTCCCGGAAAACCTGAGCCCCGATACAGTGGCCGTTGAAGCAACCGGGGCACTCAAGGTCGTCTGGTCCCACGGCGGTCACGTCAGCCGTTATCATCCAGGCTGGCTGCGCACCCACGCATGGTTGGAGGAGTCACTTCCAGACCGGCCTGATCCGCTTGAGCTTTGGGACGCCCAATCACGACCGACACCCCCGACATTTCCGGGCCAGGACGCGTTGAACAACGATACGGTCTTCCTTGCCTGGCTCGAATCGCTCCGCGATGTCGGGATCGCCCGCCTCGAAGGACTGCCTGTGCGGGATGGCCTGCTCGAGCAGATTGTAAGCCGCATCGGCATCGTTCGCGAAACGAACTTTGGCCGGCTGTTCCATGTTGTTGTCAAAGACGATCCCGATTCGAACGCCTACACGGCCGCGGCATTGATCCCGCACATGGATCTGGGCACGCGTGAGCTGCCGCCGGGACTACAGTTTCTGTATTGCCGCGAGAATAGTACGGCCGGTGGCCAGGGCATCTACGTCGATGGGTTCCGCATCGCGGCAGACATGCAGCAGGAAGATCCGGAGAATTTCGAAGATCTTGCTGGCATTGCCTGGGAATTCAAGAATCGCGCAACCGACTGCGACTATCGCGCAACGGGGCCCGTCATTGCCCGCGATCAGGAGGGACGCCTGACTGAAATTCGATACACGCCGTGGCTGCGTGCACCATTGAAGGCTCCATTCGAAACTCAACAACGCGCTTATCGATCGCTGCGTGCCTTCATGCAACGTAATTCGGAGGCGCGCTACCAGCTCAGGTTGACTTATCGGCCGGGCGATCTCGTTGCATTCGCCAATCGCCGCGTCCTTCATGGTCGTGCGGCCTACAATGCCGCAGGCGGCAGACGTTTTCTGGAGGGCTGCTATTCGGACCGAGACGACCTGCTGTCTTGCATTCGGCAACTCAAGAGAGAGCGCCAGATCGCTGCCTAGACCCTGGGCAACACAGGCGGCGTCGCACTGGTCAGCGTGTTAGCTCGGCCGGTTCAAGCGGGCGGCTTCGGCCAATAATTCGATCGCCTCGTCCTGCTTGGCACGAATATAGAGTGAGTCGAGGATCTCGCACGTCTCCCACCTGGCGTAGCGCTGCTTGATACGGGCCGGTGGTCCGACCAGCGATTTCTCGTCGACCCATTCATCAGGCACCGCCGCGGCAGCCTCCTCTTTCCGGCCGTCAAGAAACAGCTCCTGGATTCGATTGGCGGCGTCGCCGAAACCGCGACGGGTCATCATGTCCTTGTGAAAATTCTTGTCGCGGTGGCCCATGCCGCCGACGTAAAGCGCTACCTCCGGTTTCAACCGGGCCAATGCACCGCCGACATCGTCATCGATATCGACGTGAACCGATCCCACCACATCGAAGTTGTGAAAGCCTTTGTCTTCCCCCTTGGCCCGCGCCCGCTCAAAGCCCTCCTCAATCCATGGTAGATACTCCTGCGCCGACGACGGCGTCAGCCCCAACGGCAGCCAGCCGTCGCAGATTTCCGCCGTCAATCGTACCGTCGCCGCATTGCCCGAGCCGATGTAGATCGGAATATCCGGATTCATATGCAGGATCGATTTGAGCGGCTTGCCGACACCGGCCGCGCCCTCGCCCTCGTAGGGCAAACGGATTTCGCGGCCATCATGCACAACCGGCTCTTGACGCCGAAAGATCTTGCGCATGATCTCGACGTAGTCCTTAAGCCGGTAATACGGTCGTCCCCACGGTTGACCATACCAACCTTCGACAATTTGCGGTCCGGAGACCCCGAGACCCGCGATAAACCGGCCACCGCCGGCGAGCGCATCGACAGTCGCCGCGCACATCGCCGCATTGGCCGGTGTGCGGGCCGCCAGTTGCATGATCGATGTTCCGAGCCTGATCCGGCTGGTTTGACCGGCGAGGAAGGCAAGCGGCGTCACAGCATCCGAACCATAAGCCTCTGCGGTCCACACGCAGTCAAAGCCGAGTTCCTCGGCGCGCTTGACCCGCTCCAGTGGAAGGTTCAAGTCCGCGCCTGAGTATCCGATTGACAGCCCGAGTCTCATATCAGTGTCCTCATCGGCGCATCCGCTGACATTAGGCAGCGGCTATGACTTGGCCGCCAAACCGGCGATCTGGTCCAGAATCGGCAATATCTCATCGGCATCTTTCGACGGTAACGTGAAGACAATCCGATCAATCCCGGCCGCGCTATTCTTCGGAATGGTGCCATCCTCGATTCGGGGGCCAAAATTGGTGATCGGAATGTCGTCGGGGTTGCGCCCGGCCTCGGCCGCCATTTGTCGAAAGTCCGATACAACGCCCATCAGATCCATTCGCCCGCCGAGCGGAATCCAACCATCACCGTAGGCAATGGCGCGCCGCGCCGCGTGCGGAAAGCCACCGCCGACGACAATCGGCGGATGCGGCTTTTGAACCGGCTTCGGCCACGTCATCATGGTTCCAAAATTGACGAACTCCCCTTGGTACTCGGGCTTGTCCTCGGTCCAGATCACTTTCATGGCCTCGATGCGCTCACGCATGAGCTTGAAGCGCGTCTTGAAGGCTGTGCCGTGGTTGGCGATCTCTTCCGCATTCCAGCCTCCGCCGACGCCAAAGATAAAGCGCCCCTGCGAAACCATATCGAGACTGGCAACTTCCTTTGCCAATTGAATGGGATCGCGCTGCACAACCAGGCAGATCCCGGTGGCCAGCTTCAACGAAGTTGTGACCGCAG
>JBPCWB010000786.1:0-7427 GCA_051009955.1 Hyphomicrobiaceae bacterium
TAGCGGTCCTTGAAAGTTCCGGGCTCGCCTTCGTCAGCATTGACTGCCATCAGGCGCGGTTTGGCTTCGGCGCGTACGAAAGTCCACTTGCGTCCGGTCGGAAAACCGGCACCGCCAAGGCCGCGCAGGCCACTGTCGGAGAGTGTTTCAATGACCGCCTCTATCGTGCGTTCGCCCGAAAGACAGGCGCGTAGCATGGTGTAGCCGCCATCGGCCTGATATCCGGCCAGATCCTGATAGCCCCTGATCGTGGGATGGAACGCGGTGGCGCGCACGGCTGCGGTAACCGAGGCCGGTGATGCGCTGTCAATATGAGCATGCCCGATTTCACAGACGGGTGCGGTATCGCAACGACCCATGCAGGGCGCGCGTACGACACGGACGTCTGCACCCGCGGCCTCTTCCAAGGCGCTGATGAGCGCCTCGGCCCCTGCCAATGCGCAGCTCAGCGACTCGCAGACGCGAATGGTGACTGGCGCGGGTCGTTCTTCGCCGTCGCGTACGATATCGAAGTGCGCATAGAACGAGGCCACTTCATAGACTTCGGCCATTGGCAGACCCATCAACTCGGCGAGCGCATGCAGATGCCCCGACGGCAGACAACCTTCGCTGTCCTGGATGAGGTGCAGATACTCAATCAGTTCGTCGCGCTGCAGTGATCGATCGCCCAACAAGGCCCGGACGGCCTCGGTTTCCTCACCGCGCAGCAGCCGTCCCTTGGGGAACAGGGGTGCTTTGCGACGGCCCGAACCCGGATGAATGCGGCGCGTGTCGCGCGTCTCTGTCATATCGTTCATGTGGGTTTGTCCACCGAAATGAGTGTATGGCTATGGCACGACGTGTGCGACGGCATGGTGGCATACCAAATGCCACATTATTATACCTGAGCAACGGCACCGGTGTCGATAGTTTTGATGACGGTGAATTCGCATGTCATGCCTGTACGAGGACGATGCAGCTATCCCCAACCAAGTCTGTCGCAAAAACGACGTTGCAATGCTTTTGGTCTCTTGGTATTCCAGAGACCACATGCCAACATAAGAATGGCAAGTCAGGCATACGCCTTTGTTTGTGCGAAGTCGTGTGCGATCCGGGAGCAGTGCTCAGTAGGGGGCACTGTTTGAAACGTCACCTTCGGGCTTCGGCCTGGAGTTTCGGGAGGAGCTGGGAAATGCAGAAATACTGGAAACGTGTGAGCATTGCAGGGGCGGCCGGGCTGTGCGCCCTGAGCGTACCGCTGGTTGCCAACGCTTTCGAGCCCAAGAAGCCGATTGAATTCGTGGTCATGGCCGGCAAAGGCGGCGGAGCCGACAAGGCCGTGCGCCTGATGCAGGCGATTATCGCAAAAAACAAACTGGCGGCGTACCCGGTTACACCGGTGAACAAACCCGGCGGGTCGGGTGCCGAAGCTCTTGTCTATCTTAAAGGCAAGAAGGGCGACGATCACACGATCATGTTCACCCTGAATAGCTTCTACACCACGCCGCTGCGGCAGGCCAAGCTCGGCGTCGATATCGAAACCTTTACGCCGATCATGCGGATGGCCGAGGACACTTTCTGCCTTTGGGTTCATTCTGACCGAAAAGACATGAAAACGGTCGACGACTTTGTCAAAGCCGCCAAGGCCAAAGGCAAGGGTTGGATCATGGCCGGTACCGGCAAAAACTCCGAAGATAACCTTCTGACGGACTTCCTCAACACCAGCTACGGTCTTGAGATGAAGTACGTGCCTTACAAAGGTGGTGGCAAGGTTGCCAAGGAACTGGCCGGCAAGAATGCCGACTCCACGGTCAACAACCCGTCGGAGCAGCTTGGTTTCTATGAAGCCGGTACGACCAAGCCACTGGCGTGCTTCACGCCGGAGCGCATTGGATTGTTCAAAGACGCGCCGACTTTCAAGGAACTGGGCAAGGATTTCGTTTACTTCATGCAGCGCACTGTGGTTGGCGCGCCTGGCATGAGCAAGGAAGCCGCTGCCTACTACGATCAGTTGTTCACCAAAGTGTTCAACTCGGATGAGTGGCAGACCTATCGCAAGAAGAAGGCCCTGGTCGGTCCGGCGCTTTCCGGCTCCAAGCTCATGGACTACTGGAAGAAAGAGCGTGATATCCATCGCGAGATGCTGATTAAGATGGGCGCCATCAAAGGCTAAATCATTCCCTTGGGCCGCCGTCGCTTCGGCGGCCCAAGCAACGATATGGCCGCGCCGCACTTTGCGTGTCGATGACTATCGGGCAGTTCGGCCATTTTTCTTGCGACGCTTTCGGATAATCGGGGCGATGGTAGTGACGCGCGTGCCGCTGAGAACATGCGTTCGCTGCGTTGGTATTGCGCTCCGACCCAGTCAGGAACGATGAGGCGATGACCGTTCGCACTGCAGAACTGCTCATGGCAATCTTCATGGCAGTCCTCTCGGCCTACTTCATGTGGGAAGCCGGGAAACTGCCAGTCGGCTGGATCCCGGACGAAGGTCCCGGCGGTGGTTTTTGGCCGTTCTGGCTGTCGCTGATCATGCTGATCTGCAGTGTTTGGGTGTTTGCCAACTGGCTGCGGCGCAAGGGTGCCATCGCCAGTTCGACGGACGCCTTCTTTGCCCCCGGTGTATTCGCGAACGTAGGCATTGTTGCACTGGCGCTGTTCGTGACGATTGCGTTGTTCGAAGGCATTGGGCCGCTGCCGGGCATTGGCGTCTACGGCGCGCTACCCCTGTTCTTGCTGTTCTATCTGAAATTCTTGGGCCGGCACTCCTGGCTGACGACCGTTGTCTCGATGGTCTTCATTCCGACCATCACGTTTCTGTTCTTCGAGATAGCTCTGAAAATCACGTTGCCCAAAGGGGTTACGGAGCCGCTGTTCTATCCGCTCTTCAAGTTCTTCTTTTCGTGAGTTCGCAGATGGCATGGCTTAGGTAGCGCGCATGGAAATCCTCAATCTATTGCTCGATGGTTTTGTCGTCGCCCTGCAGCCGCAAAACCTCGGTCTGATCATTCTGGGATGCACGGTTGGCCTGTTCATCGGCGCGATGCCGGGCCTGGGCTCTGTCAACGGCGTCGCAATTTTGTTGCCACTGACGTTTCTGGTTCCGCCGACAGGGGCAATTATTTTTCTGGCCGCCATTTACTACGGAGCGATGTATGGCGGTGCGATTTCGTCCATCATGCTTGGCATTCCTGGGGCATCGACGGCTGTTGCAACAACCTTCGATGGCCGGCCTCTTGCTAAGTTGGGCCTGGCCGACAAGGCATTGACGGCCGCAGCCGTAGCCTCGTTTGTTGGCGGCACGATCTCCGTTGTCCTGTTCACGTTCTTTGCCCCGCCTCTGGCCCACGTCGCGTTGTCTTTCGGGGCGCCGGAAGAATTCGCTCTTATGGTGCTGGCATTCGCGACATTCGTCGGGCTTGGCGGTGACGACATCGCCAAGACAATCTTTTCAATTTGCATCGGTCTTGCTTTGGCAGCTGTCGGTTTGGACATCGTGTCAGGCGAGCCACGTATGATTTTCGGTGATATTCCGGGCTTCCTGCATGGGATCAACTTCCTGGTTCTGGCAATCGGGATCTACGGCATCGGCGAGATGCTTTGGACGATCGACGAAAACACGCAGAACGAAGGCAAGAGCATGCTTTCCGAAGCGACGATCTCGATGAAGCGCACCATGAGCCATTTGCGCGAGTTGCTTGGCACATGGAAGACCATGCTTATGGGATCGTTCCTTGGCTATTTCGTCGGCATTCTGCCGGCGGCCGGAGCCACGCCAGGTTCACTGATGGCCTATGGTATCGGCAAGCAAATGTCGAAGGAGCCTGACAAGTATGGGCACGGCGCGGTCGAGGGTGTCGTAGCGCCGGAATCTGCCAACAATGCAGCGTCGACGGGCTCGATGCTGCCGATGCTCACGCTCGGTATTCCCGGATCGCCGACAACGGCCATCCTGCTCGGCGGCATGGTGATCTGGGGACTGGAGCCGGGGCCTTTGTTGTTTACCGAGCACAAGGAGTTCGTATGGGGCCTCATCGCGTCACTCTATGCAGCGAACTTCTTCGCGGTGATCCTCAACATCATGTTCATCCCGGCGTTCATCTGGGTGCTCAAGTTGCCGTTCACGATGCTCGCGCCGATCATTTTCGTTCTCTGCCTGATTGGTGGCTACGCGCCGACAAAGGATCTGCATGATGTCTGGCTGATGTTCGGGTTCGGCGTCGTTGGGTACCTCATGCGCAAGCTGGATTATCCGCTGGCACCGGCCGTTCTCGCGATTGTGCTAGGGCCGCTTGCAGAGCCGGCGCTCAGGCAGTCGTTGTTGATTTCCGGGGGTGATCCGTCGATCTTTTTCACGCGGATCTATTCTGGTCCCATCATGATTGTAGCTATCGTGTTGCTGTTGCTGCCGCTCGTCGGACCCGTTCTGCGACGGCTGCGAGGCAGCAAAGCGATGGGTCAGGCGCAGGGCTGAGGCAACGGATGGGCCAAGGTGGTGGACAGGTTGGGCGGGCTTTCGTCACATTCCGCTTGAGTTACCATTGGTATATGGTACACCAAAAACCTGTGTCGTAGGAAAGGTAGACTGGCGGTTGCGCGTACTGTCGCGAACCGCTTCAGGATTGGTCGCATGTCTGGCAATGTTCTTAAGGTCCGACCGATTGTCGAAACGGCAAGTCTGAGCACCCGCATTTATGAGCAGCTCAAAGTCGCGATCTCGAATATGAATATTTACGATCCGGACGCCGAGTTGCGCTTGGATGAGCGCGGCCTATCGGAGCAGTTCGGGAGTTCTCGAACGCCGCTGCGCGAGGCGTTAACGCGGCTTGACCAGGACGGGATCGTCAAGATTCTTCCACGCCGCGGCATCATCATCGTGCGCAAGACCAAAGCCGAGATCTTGGAAATGATTACGGTTTGGGCCGCGCTTGAAAGCATGGCGGCGCGCCTGGCCTGTGAAGTGGCCTCCGACGCGGAACTCGAAGAGCTGCAAAGTCTTGTCAGCGGATACGATAGTACGCAAGTCGACCAGTATATGAGCGAATACTCTGACGACAATATTCGCTTTCATAGCTCGATCATCCGGCTCTCGGAATGTGATCTGATTGCGGAACTAACCGACAGTCTGTTCATGCACGTCCGTGCCATTCGACGCCGAACGATTTACGAGAAGGATCGCGCGCAGCGCTCCATTCGTGACCATACGCGGATCGTTAAAGCGCTAATTAAGCGCGATGCAGATCTCGCGAGTCGCCTGGTGCGTGAGCACACGATGAAACTCCGCGAACACGTCGACAAGCACGTCGACATCGATTGATCCATACCGAGTGCGTCCAAGGATTCGACGACCCGGAAATTTGCTTGCTCAAGAGGGGCTTGGTTATGACAACGACAACTGCCGACTCGCCTGACGTGTCGACGCTGACCGACGGTTTCCATCTGGTCATCGATGCGCTCAAGCTCAACGACATCAACACAATTTATGGCGTTCCCGGAATCCCGATTACGGACCTCGGCCGTCTTGCCCAGGCCCAGGGTATGCGCGTGATCTCGTTCCGTCATGAGCAGCATGCCGGTTATGCCGCCTCGATCGCTGGATTCCTGAACAAGAAACCGGGGATCTGTCTGACGGTTTCGGCACCTGGTTTCCTCAATGGCTTGACAGCACTCGCCAACGCTACAACGAACTGCTTTCCAATGATCTTGATCAGCGGCTCATCGGAACGCGAGGTCGTCGACCTGCAGCAGGGCGATTATGAAGAAATGGATCAACTCGCGATCGCCAAACCACTGTGCAAAGCAGCTTTCCGTGTGCTTCACGCCGAAGATATTGGTATCGGCATCGCGCGCGCTATCCGCGCCGCCGTCTCGGGCCGCCCGGGCGGCGTGTATCTCGATCTGCCAGCGCAGTTGTTCGCGCAGACGATGGATGCGGCCGCCGGCCGGCAGTCGCTCGTCAAGGTTGCCGATCCGGCGCCGCGGCAAATCCCATCACCCGATTCGGTGACGCGCGCGCTTGATGCCCTCAAGGGTGCCAAGCGCCCATTGATCATTCTTGGCAAGGGCGCGGCCTACGCCCAGGCTGATGAGGACATCCGCGCGCTGGTCGAGAAGAGCGGTATACCCTATCTGCCGATGAGTATGGCCAAAGGGCTGTTGCCTGACACGCATCCGCAGTCGGCCGGCGCCGCGCGCTCACTCGTGCTGAAGGAAGCCGATGTGGTGATGCTGATTGGCGCACGCCTCAACTGGCTGCTGTCGCATGGCAAGGGCAAGACCTGGGGCACGCCTGGCTCGAAGACCTTCGTGCAAGTCGACATCGAACCGAAGGAGATGGACAGCAACGTGGCCATCACCGCGCCGGTCGTCGGCGATATCGGTTCCTGCGTGTCCGCGTTGCTTGAGGGCATGGGCAGCGATTGGCCATCACCGCCAAGCGAATGGGTTGCCGCCGTCAACGAGCGCCGCGATACCAATCTCGAGAAAATGGCACCACGGCTCTTAAGCAATGCATTGCCGATGAATTTTCATGCAGCGCTGGGTGCGTTGCGCCAGGTGATCAAAGAGCGGCCGGATGCCATCCTTGTTAACGAGGGCGCAAACACACTCGACTTCGCGCGTAGCATCATTGACATGTATCAGCCGCGTAAGCGCCTTGATGTCGGCACCTGGGGTGTGATGGGCATCGGCATGGGCTTTGCGATCGGCGCCGCAATCGAGACGGGCAAGCCCGTGCTCGCTGTGGAAGGTGACAGTGCGTTCGGATTTTCCGGTATGGAGATCGAGACGATCTGTCGGTACAACCTTCCGGTCTGTGTGGTCGTCTTTAACAACAACGGCATCTATCGCGGCACGGACGTCAATCCGACCGGGGGGCCGGACGTCGCGACCACGGTCTTCGTCAAGGACTCGCGCTACGACAAGATGATCGAGGCATTCGGCGGTGTCGGTGTTTACGCCACAACACCGGATGAACTCACGCGTGCCGTCAGCGCGGCGATGGACTCCGGCAAACCGACGCTCGTCAACGCGGTGATTGATGAAACCGCCGGTACCGAAAGCGGCCGCATTGGCAACCTCAACCCGGCCAGTGCCGTATCGAAGAAGTAGCCCGGTCGATTGCACTCACTCTAGTCCCATAAGGAGCCCATCATGGAAGCGCTTAAGGGTGTCAGAATTCTGGACTTCACACATGTCCAGTCCGGTCCCACGTGCACGCAGCTGCTGGCATGGTTCGGTGCCGATGTCATTAAGGTGGAACGGCCCGGTGTCGGTGATGCGACGCGCAAACAACTCGTCGACGTTCCCGGAGCCGACTCGTTATATTTCACGATGCTCAATCACAATAAGCGGTCAATCGAGATTAACACCAAAGACCCGGTGGGGAAGCAGGTTCTCGAGCAGCTGGTCAAATCGTGTGACGTGTTGGTGGAGAATTTTGCGCCGGG
>JBPCWB010000787.1:0-35408 GCA_051009955.1 Hyphomicrobiaceae bacterium
AATTTCATGCTGATCACGTCCGGCACATCAGCCACACCCTGACGCCATGCCGCCAGTATCTCATCTGACGATTTGGTGCGGACCTCGGCACCGAGGAGATCGGCGCGGACGGTCGCCACGTGCGGTCCGGTTTCGAACGCATCCGGGTTACTGTTGAACTCCACGGTGATGGCCTTGACCAATGGTTTTTGGTCAGGCTGCTCGGGCGAGTAGCGCGTATTGATGGCCTTGATCACATCCGACACGCGTTCGACAACGGCTTCGGTTCGCGACAACGGCGTGCCCTGCGGCATCAGAATCCGTGCCTCCAGCGTATCGCCGTCGATTTCCGGGAAGGCCACAAACTTTACGATGCCGCCGGCGACGATGCTGAGTGCGGCCAAAAAAACGGCGATAACAGTGCCAATGGTCAAATAGCGCCAGGCAACGCTGGCATCCACAAAACGGCCCGTCGCCTCGCGCAGCCCGTCCAAACGTCGCCCGACCCAGGCCTGCACGCGGCCCTGTCCCGTCCCTGACGCGTCGATGGCGTGCGAAAGATGGTTCGGCAGAATCATGAAAGCTTCGACAAGACTGACGGTCAGAACCACCAGCATCACGACCGGTATGACACGCAGAACCTGGCCGATGTCGCCCTTGATGAAGGCCAACGAGCCAAAGATGCAGGCCGTCGTGACGAACGACGCCATGATACTCGGCCAGACTTCCTTGGTACCGTCGACGGCGGCCTGCCAACCCTTCTTGCCGCGTTGACGATGCGACGCGACGTTCTCGGAGATGACGATGGCATCATCCATGAGCAAGCCGATTGCGATCAGCAGACCAACCATGGTGAGCATGTTGATCGAATAGTCGATCACGTACATCACCGCAAAACCACCGGCGAACGACACGGGCAGCCCCATTGCCACCCAGAATGAGTATCGGAAGCCGAAGAACAGCCACATGGTCAGGAAGACCAGTGCCAATCCCTGCACACTGTTGTCGGTCAGCAACCGCAACCGGTCGCGCACAATGGACGAGCCGTCGTTGGTTATGGTCAACGCCACACCTGGCGGTGACTTGCGACGCTCCGAACCAAGGAAATCGTTCAGCGCATCCATCGCGGCAAGCTTGTCCTCGACCAACGATTTCGAAACACGCAGCACGGCAGCGCGTTCGCCATTGAACGTGGTCTTCGCTTCATCAAGCTCAAAGCGATCCTGGATCGTAGCGATGTCACCCAGCTTAACCTGCCCGCCGCTGGGATCCGACGCAATGATGATGCCGCGGAATGACGTGGATGTCTTGCGCTGATCGGCAAACCGTACCAGGACATCACGTTCGCTGGTCAACAGCGACCCCGCTGGAAGCTCGATGCTCTGACGTTCGATCTTACTCGCCACATCAGCGACACTCATGCCCAATTGTCGGAGGGCGGCCTCGTTGAGCGAAATTCGAATTTGATGGTCGGAGAACCCTTCGATCTCGACCTTGGTAATCCCAGGTGCCTGCAGCATTCGGGATTTGACGGTTTCGGCATAGGCTTTGAGCGCGACGGGATTCGAAAAGCCGGTTATCGCCACGGCCGCGACGAAATCAGTCAGACCGAGCTGCTTGATGATGGGGTCTTCCGCGCGCTCGGGGAAATCAGTGATGGCGTCGATCTCGGTCTTGATGTCCGCCGCAAAGCGGTCGAGGTCGCCCCCCTCTTCCATTTCGATGATCGCCTTCGCGAGGCCTTCCCGGGCCTCACAGGACACGCGATAGACTTGGTTGACGGCATCAATGGCATCTTCGATCCGCCGGCAGATGGCCTCCTCGATATCCTCGGCCCTTGACCCTGGATAAGCCACGCTAACCTGAACTTTGGTCGGCTGCAGTCGCGGGAACGTGTCACGCCGGAGGTTAGGCGCCGTGAACAGGCCCAGGACCAGAAACGCAACCATAAAGAGGTTCGCTGCCGTGGGATGGCGCGCAAAAAAAGCAATCACTGCGTAGGCTCCGACATGGCCGCAGCAAACTTCAAGCGCTTCTTCAGGGCGTCATCTTCGACGGGCTTGAGCAGCATACCGGCTTTGGCCGGGGAAACATCGGAGACAATCAATCGATCCCCGGCATCCAGACCCTGCTTGATCACCACAAAACCATCACCCCGATACCCAATTTCGACCGTCCGCACGACGAGCCGGTCGTCGGCACCAACAAGATGCACGATCTCACCATGCAACCCTCCACTGGGCACGACGATCTTGTTCTTGAGGGCGTTCGCTCGCAGCTCGACTTCGACGAACATGCCCTTGACGAGTGGTGGCCCATCGGCCGGTCTGTCGTTGCCGTAGGGTTCATCAACCAATGTGATGAGACCAACGGTCCGCGTCTGCTCATCCAACGCATCACTAAGGCGCGCGACCCGCCCGCGCCACATAACATCGCGCTCTCCGGTCCGCAGATGGACCAGTGCATTGAGGCCAATGGCACGAGCAAAGTCTTCGCGGCTCTTCCAAGTCTGTTCTTCGGGTTTGAATTCCGCGCGCAGCGCACGGAAGAACCCGCGGATATGAATCAATGGATATTGCGCCGTGATCTGGGCAGTCGCCATACCATCGGCGACACCTATTTTCGTGCCCACTTGCACGTATTGCGAGACTTCGACATCGACCGACGCGATGCGCGCACGAAACGGCAACGTGATGACCGTTCGCTTAAGATTGAGCTTCGCCGTTTCCAACTTCGATCTATTGACGCGGATTTGCTCTTCCTGAACCGACTTCTGCGTCGGGATGAGCCGCAATGCGTTCTTGAGATCTTGGACCCGCTTCTTTTGCGTCAGCAGATCGCGCAACTCATCATCGAAACTCAGCTCGGCGATATTGCCCCTCCTTAGCAAGGCCCGTTTCGCTGCCACCGACTTTTCTTTCAAATCGAGCGATTCCTGCTCGATGCTCAGAAGTTCGCTGGTATTCGTCTCACTCACCGCGAGCTCGGCTAGTGAGGCCTCGGAGGATCGGATTTGCGCTTCGGCCTCGGCGATCGCCAGACGGTAGTCCTCCGGCGATATCCGGATTAGCACGGTGCCTTTTTCAAGGTTGGCCCCACGCCGAAAATCCGGATTGACGTAAACCACCTGGCCAGAAACCTGGGCAACGCCAGTCCAGACATTTTCCGGTTTGACTGAACCGAATCCGGACAGCGACGGCGCAACATTCTGGCGGTCCAGCGTTATCACGCGGACACTCCTTGCAGTTTCGCTAACCGGCGCCTGCGCCGGCGGCTGGCGACCAGAGACCGTCCACCACAAAATGAAAACCCCCAGCAGGGCGGGTGGAATCAAGAGAAGCTTCCGCATATTCGCTCTCCGTACGACCGGGTCCGATCTGACTATCTGACCATCTCGATTCAAATTGGACCGCGTGACAAATTTTAGCCAGACTACTGATGGCAACGACGCGGAACCGGTTCAATGTCCAATGGGCGAGTGATACAAGCTCTTGCACCAGTCCGCACGTGGACGTTTGTAACAATCGGAACATGGGCTCTTGTCGCAACATTGTCGACATCGGCGCACCCAAGCCCTGTTTGTGCTGACAAGTCGGAAGTCTCGCGCCTCGTAACGGCCATCTCCGGCCCCAACTCCCTGCGCCTTGACGACGCAAGTGAAGTTGTCATTCTGGGTACGCTCCTGCCTCAGAAATTCGACAACCGCAGCTCGATTGGCGCCTGGCCGCCAGCAATCGCTGCAGCCCAAACGCTCGCACGTGTAGCGGTCGGCAAATCAATCGCATTGATCGAGCCGCTGGCAACGCGAGACCGGTATGGTCGGCGACGTGGTCAGATCTTTGTCCAAACAGGCGACGAGAGGATCTGGCTGCAGGCTCTGCTGCTGCGGCTTGGACAGGCACGCGTCGATGTCGCGGGATTGCCAGTCACCTGCGCCCGTCTGTTGCTGGATTACGAGCGCCAAGCCAGACAAGCAAAACGCGGACTTTGGGACAATGGGGCCTATCACATTCGGCAGGCCTCAAGGCCTAGGGATCTCCTCAGATACCGCAGTTCGTTTCAGATCGTCAGGGGGCGTGTGCGCGATGTGGCGCGAACTCGCACGCGCGTCTATGTAAACTTCGGCGACGAATGGCGTACCGATTTTACCGCCGGTCTTTCACGAAGCATCGCCCGAACATACGCCCGCCATGAGACAGATGTCGCACGACTCAAAGGGAAGTTGATCGAAGTCAGGGGCTGGATCGAACGTCGTGGCGGTCCCTTCATTCAGGTTCGGCACACAGCGCAGATTGCCGTCATCCGCGACAGAAAAAGGGACGCAGTTCCAAACGCGGCCTGGCGCCGACCCGGGCATCGTCAACGGCCACAGACAAAAAAACACCCGACTGACCAGCAGTCGGGTGTCTTCGATCTTTGAATAACGTTCGGCAGAAAATCAAGCCGCCTCGACGTCCGCTTCAGATGCGGCAGCCGCTTCGGCCTCCGCGGCCTCTTCGGCAGCCCGTCGTCCACGCGCACTCTTCGAAAGTACTTCCGTGATCTTCTGGACCGCACCGCGTTCGTCCAAACTCTCGACCACAGCCAGTTCACGCGCCATGCGATCGAGCGCCTGCTCATAGAGCTGACGCTCCGAATAGGACTGCTCCGGCTGGCTCTCGGAACGATAGAGGTCCCGAACAACCTCCGCGATCGAGATCAGATCGCCCGAGTTGATCTTGGCCTCGTACTCCTGCGCCCGCCGGCTCCACATCGTCCGCTTAACGCGGGCACGACCCTTCAAGGTCGTCATCGCCTTTTCGAGCACATTGGTTTCTGCAAGCTTGCGCATACCGACGCTGGCGTGCTTGCCGGTTGGGACGCGCAAAGTCATCTTGTCCTTTTCGAACGTGATGACGAACAGCTCAAGCGACAGGCCGGCGATTTCCTGTTCCTCGATTGCCACGATCTGGCCAACGCCATGCGCCGGGTAGACGATAAATTCGCTCGTCTTGAAGCCATGTCGATTGCCCGCAGGCTTCTTGGCTTCCGCGACCACTGGTGCGGGTTTTGCGGCGACCGGAGTCTGTTTTTGCAGCTTGTTGGCAGCAACAGGCGTCGATTGCTTGGCCATTGGTTTTGCAACGGCGGCGGCAACTGCTTTCACTTTCGACTTCGCCGCTGCGGGCCTTGCCGCAACAGGAGCGACCGCCTTGCGCGCTCGATGAGCCGCAGGTGTTTGCGCTGCAGAGGTTTTCGCCGCAGGCTTCTTGGCCGCCACCGCTTTCTTTGCGACCGGTTTGGCAGCCTTGGCAACCGTCTTGGTCTTTGCAGATACAGCGATCTTTTTGGCCGCTGGCTTCTTCGCGACCGAGGTCTTGGCTGCAGGCCTCTTAGCCGCCGGCTTCTTGGCGACGGTTTTCTTGGCGGCCGTCTTCTTGGCCGGGGCCGCCTTCTTGCTCTTCACGGCAGCCGTTCGGACCGTGGCAGCTGCTGCCCGGCGCGGTTTTGACGTTGATGTTTTGCTTGCTGACTTACTGGTTGATTTCTTGGCGGCGGGTTCCTTGGCTACGGACTTTGCAGACATGCTTTTTTTCTGAGCCATGAAAATCGTCTCACTTTCTCATGCTACGCGATGAATCGCCCTGACCGCAGCGACTCACCAGCCACTCTCACTTCGAGCAGCCGAACTCTGTCTGAACTCGTCACCCGAACTGGCGCGAGCAATTGCCCCCAAAGACTCGCCAAGGCGTCCCGTCAAACAGTTGCCTGACGAGATGCAAAGCGAATTGTATGGCTTGCTGAGCTGTTCTCCTCATGTTCACGGCTCCATCGCCGTGTTCTACACATGGGGATGTTGGTACATTTATTGTTCTAGGTTTGTTCAGCCAGGCCAACCTAAAGACCCTAACACATTCTTCAGAGATTTAGAAGGGGTTACCAAAGCGAACGTCGTTCAAATGCAGCGAAAACCTAAACGCAACCGGACGGTCTCTCAATCGTGACCAAAATTAACCAAAAGATTCAAATACTTCAGTCGCCGCTGCCGGGCTCGGAAGAGAAATGTGCCGCAAACTTGCCTTTGACATCGCGGTAGTCGTCCGCGCCGGGCGGCGATTCCTTCTTTGCGGTTATGTTCGGCCATTCATCCGCAAACTTACGATTGACTTCCAGCCACTGCTCGATGCCCGGTTCTGTATCCGGCTGTATGGCCTCAACCGGACATTCCGGCTCGCACACCCCGCAATCGATGCATTCATCGGGATGAATAACCAGCATGTTTTCACCCTCGTAAAAACAATCGACCGGGCACACCTCGACGCAGTCCGTGAACTTACATTTAATGCAGTTTTCATTGACGATGAACGTCATGGGTGCTCCGTAAATGTCATTGGGTGCCGTTCACTCAAAAGCCGTTCGCGCACTCGCTTCGATCCTTGCGACCGATCGTTCTTCGGCTGCCCGCCTGATCACTTAATGTCTGTAATCGGCTCTGTCAGTTACGCCCATGCGCGACTTGTCGCAATATCAACAGACAACGTGACGGAGCAAACACAAGACATCGCACGCTAGGACGATTGGTCCAACTGCCTGAGCTTGTCCAGTGCCCGACGCGTCTTTTTCGTTGGCCGTTCGCCACCGGAACGCCCGGGCCCGCTGCCCGATTGTTGCAGAGCTGCTTGGCCGCCAGGCGCGACCCGCTCCGGGCTCAGGTCTTCGAACAGTTCGGCTGCCTCGGTCGCCGGTCCCCGCCGCACGCCGGGGGCAACAACGCGCAGCACACGGACGCGGCCGTGGACCGCGACGGTTACGACATCATCGACCTTGACGGACGTGCCAGGCTTGTCCGCCTTGATCCGATTGATGCGAACTTTGCCAGACTGCACAAGTGAAGACGCAAGCGTCCTGGTCTTTGTTACGCGTGCATACCACAGCCATTTATCGATCCGCTGTGCATTCGGGCTCGTGTCCTGATTGTCGTTTCGTTTCGCCATTCAATCCTGGGGAACTGGCTAGTTCTTCGTTTCGCGGTCATCCGTATCCATCGCCTGGCGCAGGGCGCCAAGTGCAGCAAAGGGAGAATCCGGATCTACGCCGCCGGATTTCTTGGCAGGCGATGAGGTGTGCACGGCCGGCTTGCTCCGTTCATCCCTGCGTTTGTCACCACCGCGGCGTCGATTGTCCCGGCGTTGCCCCTGTCCGGCGTGCCGCCCCCCGGTCTTGCGATCGGGCCGGCCGGAACCACCGCGTTTGGCTTGCTGAACATCGGTCCCCTTGGCCTCGCCGCCGGCGCTGCCAGATTTGTCCTGCGTCTGCGACGAAGACCCTTCATCCTGTCGGGATCGCCCCGTGTCACGTCGGCCCCGCCGGTCTCGGCGCGGCCCGTCATGACGACGTTTTGGTCGCCAATACTCGATGAACTGCTCTTCTTCATTGGTAGCAGCAGCCTGATCGGCATTGTCGTTGTCAGCGGCGGTCATCTCGCCCGCAGTCGCAGCTTCGCCTTCGTCGGCTTGGCCCTCTGCCGGCACCACCGCCGCAGTCTCCGCGGAAGACTGCTCCGTGGCACCGTCCGACGATGCGCCGTCCATTACCGCCTCCGACGCAACACCACCCGATATGTCCTCAGTCACCGGCCCGGCCACTGGCTCAGCCAATGGCTGCGAAGCGGCATCGCCTTCGGATGCGCTCGCGACCTCAGCAATACCGTTTGCCGCTTCGTCACCGCCGTTGACGGCTTCGATCGGCTCGATAGCCACCGTGTCCGCCTGCAGTGGGGCAGCGGCATCATTTCCCGCGGCAGGCGTAGTTGCGGCGTGCTCCGCGACATCAGGTGCAGCACCAGCTACGTCGTCCGCACCCTCTTCCTTTGACGTCGACGCATCATTCGTGACGGGTTCAATCTTCCGCCGCTCGCTTCGGAAACCGAGCGCGCGCAAAACGTCGCCCAGTTCCTCGGCAGAACACCCGAGGATCGACATCATTTCCGGTGTCACGGTAAAGGCACCAACTCCCGTCGCCCCTTTCGGAGGTTCGGGTTGTGCTTCACTGGGACGCCAGCTCATGAGCGGCCGAATTTGATCCGCCAATCGTTCCAGAATATCGATCCGCACCGCGCGCGAGCCACAGACATGAAACCCGTAGACCCGATAAAAACCTTCCGGAACACCGGCCTCTGCAGGCACCGATGTCAGGCCTGGCCGCGGAGCCTCCGGCGGATTCTCGGGATCGAGAGCATGGTCGCCAGCGAACTTCAAACACCACAACGTCAGCAGCAGATCGGCCGCAGCCGGTTTCAGGAGCACCGGGAAGAAGATGTTAAAGGCCCCAAAGCGAAGACCGTATTTGCGCAATTGGGCACGCGCGGTTTGATCGAGCGACTTGATTTCGTCGGCGACGGCCTCACGACGCAGCACGCCCAGCGCCTCGGATAAGCGAAATGCGATCCCCTTCGCCAGTCCACTAATGTCTTCCGCCTGCGAGATTTCGACCAGCGGCTTCAGACGGTCCGCAATCGTCTCGGCCAGCCACGTCTTGACCTTCTCGTGCACTCTTTCCCGGTCGGCCCCTTGCAGATGTTCGTCGGCAACCAGAGTAACGATCGGCTTCAGCGGATCTTCGCCAGGTGACAGACGCGCAATCTCGGCGTCCCGCCAAAGAACGGAGCCGCGTCGCTCCAACTTGAACGCATCGTTCTTGGCGGCTGTGACCCGTCGCGTCCGCATAGAGAGTTCGCGCGACAGGACTTGAGCCGCCGCGTGCCGCGCAGCCTTGCCATGAATGCCATCACCATGCGTGTCGGGGATGAATCGAAATCCCTCGATCCGACCCACATAGTGATCCTCGACCTTAATCTGGCCATCCTCGGCGATATCCGCGCTGAGGTTCTGCTTGTCCTTGAGGCCCTTCATCAGGGCGCTTGTGCGCTTGTCCACAAAACGCTGCGTTAGACGTTCGTGCAGTGCATCGGACAGGTTGTCTTCAATCTGTCGCGCGCGTTCCTGCCAGCCCTCGGGATCTTTCAACCAATCCGGTCGGTTGGCGACGAAGGTCCAAGTTCGGATGTGGGCCAGCCTGTTCGACAACGTGTCGATATCACCGTCGACGCGGTCCGAGAATTCAACCTGCTTCGCAAACCAATCATCGTCGATGCAGCCGTCATCACCCATGATATACTTGTAGACGGTGCCAACGAGTTCTGCGTGATTCTGCGACGAGATTTTACGATAGTCCGGAATCTGGCAGACATCCCACAGCCGCGTAACCGCCGCCTGGCCAACGGCCTTTTCGCGAATCTCGCGATCACTGGACAGGTTTTCGAGAGCTTCAACGTCGTCGGCCATACGCGCCCGCATCAATCGACGATCATTTGGAAGCGCCCGCAGACTGTCTCGCAGCGCGTCCAACGAGGCAAAGTCCAAGCGATCGCTGCGCCATTGCAGCGTCTTCAGCGGATCGAACATGTGCGATTCGAGACGTTCGATTGTATCAGGCTCGAAGGGCAGGGCGTCGCCGGTGACACCAAACGTGCCATCGCTAAGATGACGACCCGCCCGCCCGGCAACTTGCGCAAGTTCCGAGGCCGTCAAATCACGATGGTTATAACCGTCAAACTTCCGCACGGCCGAAAACGCTACATGATCGACATCCAGATTGAGCCCCATGCCGACGGCATCGGTTGCCACCAGGAAATCGACATCGCCGGACTGGTAGAGCGCGACTTGAGCGTTCCGCGTCCTTGGCGACAATGCACCCAGGACTACAGCCGCGCCGCCGCGCTGGCGCCGTATCAATTCGGCAATGGCATAGACGTCGCTCGCCGAAAAAGCGACGATGGCGGACCGCGCCGGCAATCGCGTGATTTTCTTTTGTCCGGCATAGGACAACTTGGACAGGCGCGGCCGTGAAATGAAGTTCGCGCCCGGGATCAGTTCCGAAATCGCCTCACGCATCGTCCCTGCACCAAGCATCAGGGTCTCGGCGTCGCCACGCGCATTCAGTAGCCGATCCGTGAAGACGTGACCGCGTTCCGGATCGGCCGCCAATTGTATTTCGTCGATCGCGAGGAACTGCACGGGAATATCCTGTGGCATGGCCTCAACGGTGCACACCCAGTACTGGGCCGACTCGGGCTTGATCTTTTCTTCGCCTGTAATCAGCGCAACGCGGGATTCACCGACACGTGCAGCGATCTTGTCGTACACTTCGCGCGCCAGTAGACGCAGCGGCAATCCTATCATTCCGGTCTCGTGATCCAGCATGCGCTCGATCGCGAGATGCGTCTTGCCCGTATTGGTCGGTCCAAGAACCGCGGTCACGTTTCGAATTCGGGTCGTATGAGCGGTTACCACGATCTTACTCTCTCTCGCTCGCCATTGGGCTGGCCGGTCGCGGGAATCTCACCGCGCGATCAACGGGTTTAGCCACTGACGCACTCGGTCAAGCCCTTTCGAGAAGGCACTGCGCCCTGGCATCGCAGACCCGGACGCCAATATCAAGGGTATCGTGTAGCCGTCCCCACCAGCGTAATTCCACAATCTTGATCGTTTTGTCCCGCGCAACCGTCGGACATGGTGGATTTGCGTCGCTAATGAACCAGAGCGATCCGCTGCCGCTTCGCCGTGATGATATCAATACTTCGCGACGTCAGGACAGCTTCGCCAGCAATCGTTGGCACCCGCACCTGGTACGGAACGAAGATCTGAGCGCTTGGCACGGCCCTTAAAATCAACCGCATGCCATTGTTTTTGGCCATATACTTCGTCTGCCGGTTCTTCTTGTAGCCACCAATAGGCACATACTTGACGCGACAGACGTATGCGAGCTCGGGCTGGCCGCTCGGCTGCGATTCCTTGACGCGCGCACGTCCGGCAGGACTGAGCACCAGGTCAAAACGCTGTTTGCCGTCGAAGATTGGAATGCGCCGTTTGCAGGGA
Organism: Hyphomicrobiaceae bacterium; assembly: GCA_051009955.1. Classification (GTDB taxonomy): domain Bacteria; phylum Pseudomonadota; class Alphaproteobacteria; order Rhizobiales; family Hyphomicrobiaceae; genus Tectiglobus. The sequence goes on from JBPCWB010000787.1 coordinate 10,896, forward strand.
TGCGCCCCGGAAACACGGGTTAGGGCCATTACTGCGGATATCGGGTCAAATACACCTTGCATATGCTCGGCACGCAACGGCGCATGCTTGCGCGAATACGGCTTGTAGGGAACCACCTCATTGCGAACGATATGGCCCTTCTGAAAGGCCATGCGCACAGATCCTGACTTCGAGTTACTGCGATAGTTGAATGTATATTTGGCCGGTCGAGGTGAATTGCGCGCTGCGCGGCCACTGCTGCGCGTCTTTCCCTGCCACTTGAAGGCGCCGAATACGGCTGAAACCTTGGCCTCGCCCGCCAGTGTATAGCGATTGGCCCCAACATCCGAACGAAACTTGAGCGACCCGACGCGAAAGCCGGCAAAAGTGACGTCGTACTTCGCGACAACCCTGCTGGGCCAGTCCGCTGCCAAGGCGCCGCCGGGGATCATGCCCACCAACAGGGCCAAAAGGACTGTACTGCTGCGCAACGCACTCTCGAACATCTCGTCAGTCACCCCAGAATTCCGAACACGTCTTATGTAGCGCTCTTGTGGCGCTTTTTGGGTCGCTGACCGTCAACCCGAGCCCGGCAACCGGCCTTGACTATACAATTGGCTTTCATTCTGCGAAGCGGCCAGTTCGACCTGACCACAGCTTTGTGGTGCTTGACGTAACCCCCCGCGCGGCGCTATAAGCCCTGCGTCGGCCTCCCGCCTGCGTGGGCAGGCCGTTATTTTTTCAATCGAAGCCATCGCCAGTGTGCGACGAACGCTTGAAACCTGCGCACTCCTTCATCAACAGTGCAGCAGTGTCAAGGAGTGTGCATCATGACCAGGAAGTGTGAGCTCACAGGCAAGCTGCCGATGTCGGGACAACTTCGCAGTCACGCGGAAAACAAGACCAAACGCGTATTTCGGCCAAACCTTGTCAACGTCACACTCATCAGCGATGCGCTCGATCGGAAAGTCCGCCTCAAGGTCAGTGCCCATGCTTTGCGTACGGTCGAGCACCGCGGCGGTCTGGACGCGTTCCTTCTCAAGGCCAAGGCGGACGAGCTATCGCCGCAGTGCCAGAAACTGCAACGCGAGATCAAGAAGACGAAGGCAGAGACCGCCAGCGAAACGTCGGTCGAAGACGCTGCATAGCCGTCGGAACGACCGCCGGCAGATAGCTTTCGCTTCAAACTCAATCAGCCAGCATTTCGAATTGCAGCAATACGGTTCGTTGTAAGAACGAATTGAAATTGTCGTCAGATATGATGGTCAGAATGCTGCGGCCACGTTTGTCGACGTGCACGGCCAATCCTTCCATATTGTCAATCTGGTAGCGCAAATCGGCACGGATCAGTGTTCGTCCGGACAGCACGCGACCCGATCGAACCAACTTTGCCGGCACCTGGCGGATCCGCATTTTAACACCTTCACTCCAGCGGAATCGACGCTCGAGTAACAGCAGGCTGCCATCTGGCAAACCGGCGGCATCAGTGATGTCAAATCCTTCAGGATTGGTCAAAGCGAGAGCTTTCGGTCGTCCCTTCGACGCAGTCCAGAACCAACCCCGATGGTGGCCATTCCGATCAAGCGCACGTTCGGCAAATGCAACGAGATCCCGCGACTTGCGCTTCGACGGCAGCAACGCAATGGCCTCCAGCCCCTTGTTCGCCGGCAGCCGCCGAGCCGGCCGCAAATAGCGGATCGGACCGCCAATCGCACCGCCACTGACCGGAAAGACGCCAATGCGCTGGTTGCGCTCGAACGAAATGAGCGCGACACCCTTCGCAACAGTTCCCGTCGCAATTCTGACAGCCTCAGCATCCCGATCACGGGGCCTGCGCAACGGCAGATTCTTAAGAGCTTTGAGTGGGCCCATCCGCGCTTTTTCTATCCGAAGCGGTCGATGCTCATCATAGACAAGTTTAGCGGTCAACCACGTTCCGGCATCTGAAACGGCGATAAAGCTCCGACCGTCGCCAAACATGGCAATGCCGGAAAATCCTCCGAATTCCTTGTCCGCCGCCGACAGGACGAGGCCGCCTCGCCAGCGCAACTTGCCAATTCTGGGACGCGCCACACCATCCTTATGAAACGAGCGTATCGGCCGGGCTCGAACGACGACGTCCCGCACAACGGATTGACTTGTATTGGGCTTCATCTTGGGGCGAGCGCTTCGCGATTGCGCCAGCGCCGGGTTCGACAGCAACACGGCAGCAAGAAAAACTAGGGCTTTTGCCTTCACAGAAATGAGCTCCGGTTGCGTTCGGCCGCGCCCCGAGCGTCCGCATTGATCTTGGCTGAGACTACTGACTGAGCAGACTGCGCGGGCGTACCCCACCCCGTCGCGAACCCTGCGCCGCCGCGGCATTCTCCTCGAACAGCTCCACCAACTGGTCGGTCATCGCCCCGGCCAGCTCCGACGGGTCTGTGATTGTCACCGCGCGGCGATAGTAGCGCGTCACATCGTGCCCGATCCCAATGGCAATCAGTTCCACGGGCGAGCGCGTCTCGATCTCCTCGATGACCTGTCTCAAATGCAATTCCAGGTAAGATCCCGAGTTGACGGACAACGTTGAGTCATCGACTGGCGCTCCATCAGAGATCATCATCAAAATACGACGCTGTTCCTGCCGGCCAAGAACGCGCTTGTGCGCCCAGGCGAGGGCCTCGCCGTCGATGTTCTCTTTGAGCAGGCCTTCCCGCATCATCAATGCCAAATTGCGCTTGGCGCGACGCCACGGTGAGTCGGCCGACTTATAAATGATGTGACGCAGGTCGTTGAGCCGACCCGGCGCGGCCGGCTTGCCGGAACTGAGCCAGGTCTCGCGCGATTGCCCGCCTTTCCAGGCGCGCGTCGTGAAGCCAAGGATTTCAACCTTGACGCCACACCGCTCCAGGGTCCGAGCGAGTATGTCGGCGCAGGTCGCTGCCACCATTATCGGACGGCCCCGCATGCTGCCGGAGTTGTCGAGCAGCAAAGTGACAATCGTGTCGCGAAAATCGGTATCACGCTCCCGCTTGTAGGATAACGGCTGCATCGGATCGATCACGATCCGCGGCAGCCTGGCGGCGTCCAACATGCCCTCCTCGAGGTCAAATTCCCAGGCCCGGTTTTGTTGGGCAAGCAGCTTGCGCTGAAGTTTGTTTGCCAGCCGCGACACGGCACCGGAAAGCGCCCGCAACTCCTTGTCGAGGAATGTTCTTAGCCGCTCAAGCTCCTCCGGCGTCGACAGGTCCTCGGCGGCAATTTCCTCATCGAATTCGCGCGTAAAGACGTTGTAGCCAAACGCCGACGGATCATCCAAGACTGAGAAATTCGGCCGCCAAGGTTCGTCGGTGTCGGCGGCATCGTCGCCATCGGAGTCCATGTCGAACTGATCCGAGTCGGCGAGATCGGCGGAGTCATCGAACTCACCTTCTTCGCCTTGCGCCGTTTGCTCCTCGTTGGCCCTTTCGTCACCCTCGCTGCCATCACCTTGGTCTTGATCCGACTGTTCACCGCTGTCCGGCTGATCGTCCTGATCGCCGGTCTCGTCCTGCTGTTCGCCTTCGGCCAGTTCCTCCGTCAACTCAAGCATGTGCAGCATATCGCGCACCATGCGCCCGAACTGCTCCTGGTCATCGGCGAAGTCGTCGAGCCGATCCAGCGACTCGCCCGCGCGCTCCTCGACCCAGGGTCGCCAGACGTCGACAACCGCTTGCGCGTTTTCCGGCGGCTGCAAACCGGTCAGACGTTCTCGAACAATGAGCGCAAGCGCATCCTCAAGCGGCGCCTCGGCTGTATCCTGGACTTCCGTGAACCGCCCGTGGGCGTATTGATCTTCAATTTTTGCAGTGATGTTGTCCGCCATCCCCGGCATGCGATTGCAGCCAAGAGATTCGACGCGGGCACGCTCAACCGCCTCGAACACCGATCTTGCCTGCCCGGCTCCGGGAACCAACTTGTTGTGCAGTTTGTCGTCGTGGCAGGAGACCGTCAAAGCAAGACTATCCGCCCAGCCGCGCATAACTGAGACTTCGTGCGCCGTGGGCACCCGTGATGGCTCCGGTAAATGAATGATCTTGCCGTCGGCCTGTGGCCGCCCTGCCGCATACCCGACCTGTACCTCGTCGTCGGCGGCAATGGCGCGAACCGCAAGGCCGAGCACACGCTTGAACGGCTCGGCCGGAGCCTCCTTGCGATTGCTGGCATTGCTCATGACATCAGGCTTTCAGGTCAGCTCAAAACGATGTTCGCCGCACTCTCCGGAAGGTCCTCGCCGAAGCACCGCTGATAGAACTCCGCGACCAGCGGCCGCTCCAGTTCATCGCACTTGTTCAAAAACGTCATGCGGAATGCGAAGCCGACATCGTTGAAGATCTCAGCATTCTCCGCCCACGTCATCACTGTACGAGGACTCATCACGGTTGAAATATCACCGTTGATGAAGGAGTTGCGCGTGAGATCCGCGACGCGAACCATATTCGAGATGATTTTGCGCGACGCATCGTCTTTCTGGAAGCTCTTGGCTTTCTGCAAAACGATTCCGGTCTCGTCATCGTGCGGCAGATAATTCAAGGCACAAACAATCGACCAACGGTCCATCTGGCCCTGGTTGATCTGCTGCGTGCCATGATAGAGCCCCGACGTATCGCCCAGTCCAATGGTGTTGGTCGTCGAGAACAATCGGAATGCTTTGTGCGGCCGAATGACCTTCGATTGGTCAAGCAACGTCAGTTTGCCCGACACTTCCAGGACGCGCTGAATGACGAACATCACATCCGGCCGACCAGCATCGTATTCATCGAAGACCAGCGCGACATTGTTCTGCAGCGCCCAAGGCAAGATGCCTTCACGGAACTCCGTGACCTGCTGACCTTCCTTGATCACGATCGCGTCCTTACCGATCAGATCGATTCGACTGACATGGCTATCGAGGTTGACACGAACGCAAGGCCAATTCAGCCGCGCCGCCACCTGCTCGATGTGCGTCGACTTGCCCGTCCCGTGATAACCCTGGATCATCACACGGCGATTGAACTTGAAACCTGCGAGGATCGCCAGCGTGACATCGCGATTAAACAGATAGTCTTCGTCGAAGTCAGGGACATGTTCGGTAGGCTCCGCGTAGGCTGGAACCTCCATGTCTCCGTCGATCTTGAACATTTCTCGTGCTGAAACAGTAATGTCCGGCAAACCAGGGACACCGGCATGGGCGGTAGCGAGCATGCGACTTTTCCGGATGAACGTTGTCGTTGAATGTCCGCGCCGATCAATCTCGGCCGGATCAGTTGTCGTGTCAGTGTTTTAAGTCGTGAACGTCCACGCCGTCAAACCAGACCAACCTGCTTAAGATAATTATAGGCCTGGATAATCTCGCGCAACTTTTCCTCGGAACCACGGTCACCGCCGTTGGCGTCGGGATGGTGCCGTTTTACCAGCGCCTTGAAGCGCGATTTGATGTCGTCCTTGACCGCCTCCTCGCCAAGGCCCAACGCCTTCAAAGACTTCTTTTCCAATGGTTTTAGCTTGCGCCGCGCCTGTTTTGCCTCGGTTCTTGCCTGGCGGGCGCGCCAAACATGGAAACCTTGGGCGGTCGAGGCCCTGGCCTCGTCAATGCGGCGCACGTCATCAGCGTTCGCCGCCCGACGCTCACCACCCGCAAAGGCATTTTCGCCAACTTTCCAGGTCGGACGATGACCGTATGCCGCATCTCGATGGAAGTCCTCGACTTCCGCATCGCTCATGCCGTCGAAATAATTGTATGAAGAATTGAAGCGGCGTACGTGGTCGGAACAGAACAGAAAAAACTCTCCGTCTCGACCGCGTCCCTTCGGCGCGCGGAACTTGCCGGGCTTGGCGCAGCCCTTCCACTGGCACTCGGGCTCGTCCGGCAAGACCGGCTTCTCCTCCCGGTCGCCGGAATTAATCCGAATGCTGTCGAAATATTTTGATCCGAGCTTCATAGTGACCAATTATGATCATCGAGAGCCACTGAGACAAGCGTGGCAATTGCGTTGTAAGTCTTCCGTGGCCATGGAGCTATAGTTGCATCGTCGGATGACAGAAGGCATGCTAAAATTCAAACCCCACTCATGAAAAAGATGCACGATGTCCACAGAAGCCGCAATCCGCACAAAACTGATGGTCGGGCTCGAACCAACCCGCCTCGACGTGATCAATGAAAGCGAATTGCATGCCGGCCATCGGTCATCTCCCGGAACCGGCGAAAGCCATTTTAGGATCAACGTGGTTTCCGAAAAGTTTACCGGCAAGACTCGCGTAGAGCGCCATCGCCTGATCAACGAGCTGCTGGCCGAGGAACTCGCGGGGCGCATTCATGCCCTCGCAATCCAGGCCTCCGCGCCGAAAGAACCGCTGCGCTGAGCGTCTCTCGCTCTCACCAGGCAGGCGCCAAAGGTCGCGCGTTCATACCGAGTTCCGTGAGCCAACGGGTTGGCGAATTCTGAGATCGGTTTCAGCGACGAAGCTCCTCGATCCTTCCCAAGCTTGCATCTCGACGACCACGGCTTCACGATCACGGCAGGGTCCGACGACGGGCCAAAGGAGGACACCATCCATGAATTCCGCCCTCTGCGAAAAATTCGGAATCGAGTTTCCGTTGTTTGCGTTCACTCATTGTCGCAATGTCGTCACGGAGGTCTCGAAAGCTGGAGGGTTCGGCGTCCTCGGGGCCATCGGTCATACACCGGAGAGCCTGGAAATCGAACTCGACTGGATCGACAGGAATATCGATGGCAAGCCTTATGGCATCGACCTCCTGATCCCGAACAAGATGGAAGACAAACACGGCGATCCTGACGCATCGGACCTGCAAGCGCGGGTTCCGCCCGAGCATCGCGCCTATATTGCTGATCTGCTCGAACGCCACGGCATCGAAACTTCGGACCTCTGGTCGGGCAGCTATGGCGGCATCGACACGACGAACAACTTGCGCGAATCCGGCGCAGGCGAGTTGCTCGATGTCGCATGCAGTCATCCCATCTCGTTGTTCGTCAACGCGCTCGGCGTACCGCCTGCCAGTGTCATCGAGCGTTGCCGAACGAAGGATATCGCCATCGGTGCACTGACGGGCGCCAAGGAGCACGCCATCAAGCATGCCGAGGCGGGTGTCGACATTCTCGTGACGTCGGGAACGGAAGCCGGCGGGCATTGCGGCGAGGTCTCGACGATGGTTTTGATTCCCGAGGTCCTCGATGTCCTCGCCGGTCGTGACGATATCCATGTCCTGGCCGCGGGCGGCATAGCAACCGGCCGTCAGATGGCCGCCTGCATGGCCATGGGTGCCGCCGGGGCCTGGTGCGGTTCGGTCTGGTTGACGACCGTTGAGGCAGAGACAACACCCACGGTGAAGCAAAAAATGTTGCAGGCGTCCTCGCGCAACACCGTTCGTTCTCGCAGCCGAACGGGGAAACCAACGCGCCAGCTGCAATCAGCCTGGACCGATGCCTGGTCGGCCCCAGACGCACCTGATCCACTGCCCATGCCGTTTCAGGGCCTGATCAGCAGGCCGCCACTTGACAAAGTTGATCGCCTCGCGGCTACGGGACACGAAGGTGCAAAAGCGCTGGCGACCTACTATGTCGGCCAGGCCGTCGGTCTCATGAACAGCGAGACGTCGACCCGCTCAGTTGTTTACGAGTTCAAGCGCGATTTCGCTGAGGCGGTCGAACGTCTGGCTGTGACATTGGACATGGGCGTTTAGTCCGCCGAGCACGCGTCTTCCGTAATGGGCACCGGCGGCATAGGCTTCAAATGCGCATCAATTGACGGCGCTCGTCTGAAGATCGCTAACGGGCTTGACCCGTAGCGCGGTGATGCGATTGCGGCTCTTGCGCAATATCTCGAAACGGTAGCCATAAAATGTAAACGCCTGGCCGGGTTCCGGAATCAACTGCGCCTCGTGAATCACCAATCCGGCTATCGTCACCGCCTCCTCATCGGGGAGATCCCAGTCCATCTCACGATTGAGATCGCGGATCGCAACGCCACCGTCCACATTCACCGTACCGTCGGACTGCGGACGGATCGAATTGTCACCGATGTCATGCTCGTCCGTGATTTGCCCGACGATCTCTTCGAGTATGTCCTCGAGCGTAATGAGGCCCTGCACTTCACCGTACTCGTCAACGACCAGGGCAAGCTGCACTTTGCGCTGCTGAAAGGCATTCAACTGGTCACTGACACTGGTGGTGTCCGGAACAAACCAGGGGTCCGTTGCGATCTGGCAGACGTCGAGCTCCGCCACCTTCCAACCGGTCCGGCCAAGCGCTGCGAGGAGGTCCTTCGAGTGGAGCACGCCAATGATGTTGTCCGGCTCATCTTTCCATATCGGCATCCGCGTGTATTGGCTTTTGAGCACATCATCTACGATCTTGTCTGGATCGTCTGCGGCATTGATGGTTTCCATTTCGGTCCGATGGACCATGATGTCGTCAAGTTGCAGCTCTTTGAGATCCAGGACCCCGCCCAATCGCAGCGCCTCGCCCTTGTCGACCGTGCCTTCCCGTGTCGACAATTCAATCGTGCCACGCAGCTCGTGTGCGGCAAGGATATTCGCCTCATCGTCCGCCTGGCTGGGGCTAAGCCACAGGATATTGCGCACGATATAGTCAACAACAGCCGTGAACGGTCGCAGCACGGCGATCAGAACCCGCATGACCGGCGCAATGAACAGCGCGAAACGATCTGGCGAGACAATGGCATAGGTCTTCGGGAGAACTTCGCAAAAGATCACGATCAGCAACGTTAGGATTAGAGTTGCATAGAACACACCGGCTTCGCCGGCCAAACCGATCAGCAAACTCGTCGTCAATGCCGAGGCCAGAATATTAACGAGATTGTTGCCAAGCAGAACCGTGCCGATGATGCGTTCCGGTTTATCCAGTAGCCGGCTGACCTGACCGGCGCGGACATTGCCATCTTGCTCGAGCGCATGCATGCGCGCCTTCGAGACGGCCGTGAGCGCGGTCTCCGATCCAGAGAAAAAAGCTGACAGCAACAGCAGCAGAAGAACCGCCAGAAGCGTGACGATGAGCGTAGTTTCGACAATCATGGGTTTCGTCGGAGTTGTGGTTTCTAGATCCTTGGACCTCTACGGACCTCTTCGCGAGAGGACATAGTACACGCAATCGGATGACGATGCGTTTACATTCCGGCCGGTCCGTTATCGATAGCAATCTCGCCGACAAGAAACGATCGCACCTGCTCCGGCGTAATGCTCCGGGTCACGAAAGCTTCACCGATGTTGCGAGCAAGAATGAATGTCATCTGGCCGTCCTTGACCTTTTTATCCTGCCGCATCAGCTCAAGCAGCCGGTCGGGGTCCGCCTTGGTTTGCGCGGGAATGTCGCCGATGCTGGTCGGCAACCCGGCCCGTTTGACATGCCCGGCAACGCGCGCAGCCGTCTGTGGCGGACACAAACCAAGGTGTTCCGACAAGCGGAACGCCATGCACATGCCGACAGCCACGCCTTCGCCATGCAGTAATGTCGCGGAGTACCCGGTCCAACCTTCCAAAGCGTGGCCGAATGTGTGGCCGAGATTGAGCAGTGCACGATCACCTTGCTCCGTCTCGTCGCGAGCGACAATGTCCGCCTTCATCTCGACGCTGCGTCGAATGGCAAAGCGCAGGGCCGCCGGCGACCGGCTCATGACCTCGTCGACATTCTGATCCAGCCAATCATAGAACGAGCGATCGCCAAGCAGACCATATTTGACGACTTCGGCATACCCGGCGCGAAGTTCTCGATCCGGCAGCGTTCCGAGCACGTCGATATCGGCCAACACCAGGCTGGGTTGATGGAAGACACCGATCAGGTTTTTGCCGTGACGTGTGTTGATGGCCGTCTTTCCGCCGACCGAGGAATCAACCTGCGCCAATAAGCTCGTCGGAACCTGCACATAGCGAATGCCACGACGCACAATGGCCGCTGCACAACCGGCAAGGTCGCCGATCACGCCGCCACCCAGAGCCACGAGGCAATCGCCCCGTTCGACGCCGGCGTCCAGCATCGCGCCGCAAACCTGTTCAAGAATTTCGAACCGTTTGCTCGCTTCTCCAGCCTCCACTGTCATGACGCCGCGCAATCCGCCTTCTCCGCGGGAAAGCGCGTCGGAGATCGTGCTGAGATGCGCCCTGCCGACATTGCCGTCCGTCACGACGAAGGCACGGGCGGAGCCGAGCCGGCCTGCAACATGACGACCAGCAACGCGGAGCAGATCCGAACCGATCAACACGTCGTAGGAGCGGGCGCCCAAATCAACGCGAACGGTATCCATGTCACCTGTTGTCATCGAATGTCCAACATATCTATCTTAGTCCGCTACACTTCAAGAGCGCATCGTGGCCCTAACCGTCGGCATGGAGCTTGCTCTTGAGAGAGCGCAGAATCGCCTGGACGACAACCTCGTGAGACGCATCACGGCTTTCGACCGTAATGTCCGCCTGCGCGTAGACCGGATAACGTTCCTCAATCAGCAACCGCATTTTCTGTTCCGGATTGACCGTTTTCAGTAGCGGTCGGTTATCGCGTCGCATGACCCGGTTCATCAGCACCGGCAACTCCGCTTTTAACCATACCGAAAACCCCGCGGCACGAATCGACGCGCGCGTCTCCGCACGCATGAACGCGCCGCCGCCGGTCGCCAGCACCATCGGGCCACTGCGCAGAATGCGATCGATGATCCGCCATTCGCGATCGCGAAAGTGCGCTTCACCGTAATCTGCGAAGATCTCGCTAATGGATTTACCGGCCGCGGTTTCGATTTCGTCGTCAGCATCGATGAACGGAAGATCCAAAACATTGGCCAGGCGGCGGCCAACCGACGACTTTCCACACCCCATCAGCCCAACCATGACAATCGAGCGATCACCGAGGGCTTCACGCAATTCCCGGTGCTTAAGGCGCGATTTTGCGTCATTTTCCACCATTCGACCAACGAACACAAATTTTGGCTGGCAATCAAGCGGGCATATCGTGCAACTGCCGCACCAACCGAATGGCGACGCACAGCAAGTTTTTTGCAATTGCGTCTTGCGCGAGACGCCATGGTGTCGCCATAACGCCGTATTGGCGTCACGCTGCGACCGGAAACCAACGTTAGGACCAGATAAAGAATGCCGAGCCTGTTCCGCTTCCTGTTCGTTGTCGGCAGCTTGTTCGCATTAACCTACGGCGGTTTGTACATTATGGCTGTCTACTTCGAGCCCGAACCGAAAGAGATCCGTAAATCGGTTCCCGGCGTAAAGATCAGACGGTGATGCACACGAGACGACAATCGAGATACATGCCGGCCTGGCTCTCAATAATATGCGCTGGATTGGGCGCATGTCTCGTCCTGATGCCCTCTGCTACAACAGCCACGGGCCAGGACCGCTGGCGCCCGGCACAAGACAACCCGAACCGAAGACCGGCCTATCCCGCAACGGCAGACCCATGGAATAAGGCACCCGCCCGGGGGTCACGCTATCAGACCGGCCCCGGTGCGCAGGTCCCACAGGTTGAGCGCGGTGAGTTGGCACCTGTGATGTCGCAGGAGGCGGGGCTGCCATTCGCACTCTGGCAGGGCCTGACCGCCAGCGACGTCGAGGAACTGCTGGCACCGCTTGAATTGCCATCCGGCTCGCCTGTCTTGCAGTCGCTCTGGACCAAAATGCTCGCAACCGACACCGATGGCGACCGCGATCCCAGATTCACTGCCTTGCGTGTCCAAGCCCTTTACAAATCCGGCCAAACCGCCAAAGCACTGCAAGTCGCCCAAGATGCCTCTAAGAATGGCGCGAGTGACCCGACGCTCGTGACATTGCGCGCCACGCTCGAGATCGTCACCGGCAACGCAGACGCTGGCTGCCGCTCTGCCAAGCTGGCCGGCCGTAACAAATCGAAAATCGCCAAGGCCCTTCGTGGCGATCTCATTGTTCTGATCGGCTACTGTGCAGCGCTTACCGGAAACAAGTCAGCCGCCGGCCTGGCCGCCGATCTGGCACGAGACGAAGGCCATCGGTCCAAGTTCACACTTGCCATTCTCGAGGCCATCGCAACCGGTCGAGAAAGTCGCTCCAAACTTCCTCGTAAAGTTCAGGACATCGACTACCTCTTGTTGAAGCAGGCGGGCTTCGAGCAGACCGGTCGACTGATCGAACGTGCAACACCGGCCTTGCTGGCGATGCTTGCCTTTGATCGCACGCTGCCTGCGGCGACACGCATTGCCGCTGCCGAAGCCGCCGCCAAGCGCAATGTCATCAACCCGAGCCAACTGGTGGAGGTCTATCGCTCATTGACAGGTGATGGTGCAGCTGCGGGAGATGAGCCGGGGCTGAAACGCGTGCGCCTGTTTCAAGACGCGGAGTACACCCGGACGCCGTTGCGGCGCACGCGGATCATTCGCACGCTAATTGATCTCGCGCGCCGCGATGGCCTGGCACTGCCGGTTCTCATTGCCGTAAGGCCGATTGTGGAAGAGATCAGGCCGGCCCAGGAAATCAGCTGGTTTTCGTTCACCGCAATCGAAGTCCTGATCGCGTCGGGCGACTACCGGGGTATCTTACCCTGGGTCGCGCTCGCCGGAAGCGCCGACCGTGTGTTCGACAGGTCCCTCGATCATTGGCGCATGCTGGCGGATATCGCTGATCCTGAAATGGTCGGACAATCGATCAACTTCGCACCGCTGGAGCGGATGGCAACGACGCAGCGTCTTTCCGATACGGCACTGCATCGATTGACCGCCGTCCTCGACGCATTGGATTACAACATCCCCATTCCGGTATGGGACATTGCCAACCGCGCCCCGCAGTCCACCGCAGGTCAGCTGCCGCCAACAGGCATTCTCACGCAGTTGCTGGACGCGTCTAAGAAAAAGCAGGCGGCACGTACGGCGCTGCTCGCATTGCGCACGATCGGAGGGGCAGACGTCAGCAAGACCCATACTATTGCACTTGGCGATGCGATCCGCGGCCTGAAGCGAGCCGGATTTGTGCGCGAAGCCAAACGCCTTGCATTCGAGGCCATTTTTCCGTCCTGGCCGAGGCCGCGGGGCTTTTAGAATCTCGGAGCGCGGCCGCTATCCCCAACGGGGATTGCAGATTTCCAACCTAAATGCACTGTACGCTTGTGAACGCCGGTGTGATTCGCCGCTGTTCCGCGGCGAGCGTACGCAGGCCACCTGGACAGACAAAGGCACGTTTGATGACGGTCTACAGGGCGGAACTCTCCGAGTTTCTCACCGCAATCGCTGCCGAGCGAGGCGCCGCCAAAAACACGCTTGAGGCCTACGGCCGAGACCTTGATGACTTTCTGTCCTACATGGCTGCCGAAAGTCTGTCGTTGGAGCGACTACGCACCTCTCACGTCTCGCGATATTTGCGGCAATTGAACAGCACGGGCATGGCACCAACTTCGTGCGCGCGCCGCTTGTCGGCGGTGCGACAATTTTTGAAGTTTCTCGTCGTTGAAGGAGTTCTGAGTGAGAATCCTGCAGATGGCATCGCCAGTCCCAGGAAAACGAAGGCACTCCCTAAGATCCTCTCCGTCGACGACGTCGATCGGCTGATCAACACGGCCAAACAACGCATCGACGGCACGAGCGGGGCGGAGCGCATTCGCGCACTTCGCCTCAACTGCCTGATGGAACTGCTCTATGCGACGGGGATGCGTGTCTCGGAACTGGTCTCGCTGCCCCGCACAGCACTCAAAGGTGACCGGCGGCTGTTAACCATAATTGGAAAAGGCAGTCGCGAGCGCCAGGTACCACTCAATGGTCCAGCACGGACAGCGCTGGATCTCTATGTCACGGAAAGTGATGCTTTTGCGGCTAGTGCACCGAGACGGACGTCACAGAAATGGCTATTCCCAGCCCGTAGCGCCGAAGGCTATCTGCCACGCCAGCGCTTTGCGACGGAACTCAAGGAACTGGCCGAAGAAGCCGGGCTCAACCCGGCCAAAGTCAGCCCGCATGTGTTGAGGCATGCCTTCGCGAGCCATCTGCTCGACCGGGGCGCGGACCTGCGCGCCGTTCAGAAGCTGCTCGGTCATGCGGACATTTCGACGACCGAGATTTACACGCACGTCCTGGAAGAACGTTTGAAGACCCTGGTCCAGAAGCATCATCCCCTGGCCGATGACTGACACCACAGTCTCCGAGTGTGCATGCGTCGCCATCAACGTCCGCCAGACTTGACAATTGCTGCGCCGCACCCTTTCTGAAGCGTCCTGGGGGCGACAGGCTGACTTTTTTGGATTCGCAGACGGAGCTTTGAATTCGTGGTAACAAGCAAAATTCGCACCTACCTGGATTTTGAGAAACCTATTGCGGAGCTTGAAAGCAAGGTTGCCGATCTGCAGACACTGAGCGAGGACGAGTCGTCCGTTTCAATCGCCGATGAGATCGACACCCTTGAACAAAAAGCAAATCAGGCCCTCAGGGACACTTACGCCAAGCTGACACCTTGGCAAAAGACCCAGGTCGCGCGCCATCCGGACCGACCGCACTGCATGGACTTTGTCGACGGCCTCGTCACAGATTTCACACCGTTGGCCGGTGACCGATATTTCTCGGAAGACGCTGCGATTGTCGGCGGCATCGGTCGTCTCCGCGAGCGCTCAATTGTCTTAATCGGTCACGAGAAAGGCTCGGACACCGATAGTCGCATCACACACAACTTCGGTATGGCGCGACCCGAGGGCTATCGCAAGGCTGTGCGGCTGATGGAAATGGCCGACCGTTTCGAAATTCCGGTTGTCACGATCGTCGATACAGCGGGAGCCTATCCTGGAATTGGTGCCGAGGAACGGGGTCAGGCGGAGGCGATCGCCCGATCAACGGATTGCTGCCTCGCGCTAGGTGTTCCAATCATATCAGTCGTCGTCGGCGAAGGTGGCTCCGGCGGTGCAGTGGCCATCGCGACGGCCAATCGCGTGCTCATGCTTGAACACGCGATTTACACGGTCGCGTCGCCTGAGGCGGCGGCATCAATCCTCTGGCGGGACGCCGAACGCGCGATCGATGCCGCAACAAATATGAAGATCACCGCTCAGGACTTGCTCGAGTTGAAAGTCGTCGACAGCATCATCACCGAGCCGGTGGGCGGTGCCCACCGCGATAGTGCAACGACCATCGATACGGCAGGTGAGGCAATCATGTCAGCGCTGCAGGAATTCGACGGCATGTCATCCGATCAGATCCGCAAGCAACGCCATGATCGCTTTCTCGATATCGGGCGGACGCTTTAGCGTCCGATCGCCAGACTCGGAGGCGAAACGGCGGTCCTCTGCATCGGCGACAATCTCCAGCTTCTAGGCCAGTCCCACCAATGATCGGTAGATGATGTAGACTCCCAGAACCAGGAGCGTGGTGAATAGAATCTTGCGAAACCGCTCTTCCGACATCCGCTGCCGCACGACCTGCCCCGCCACCATGCCGACCAGTGCCGGAACGACACCGAGACATGACAACAGTGCGAGATCCCACGAGATCAACCTGCGTTCCCCCATCGCCAGTCCCAGGACCAGCGTCGACACCGTAAACAGGATGCCCATCGCCTGGACCAATTCGTCCTTCTGAAGCCTCAGCGCCTGAAGATATAGAACCCCCGGCACGACGAAAGACCCGGTCATCCCAGTGAGGATGCCATTGACCAGCCCGGTCATCGGCGACAGCCACGACTCTTGCGGCCGCAAATCCGGCACGAATGGGCGGATCAAGCCCGTCGCCGCGTAAGCCACCAAGAGTCCGCCAAACGTTGCAGATAGCCAGCCTGTTTCCGCCAGGGTGAGAACGTGCACGCCCATCCAGGTCCCGGCGCACACCATGATCAGTAACCAGCCGAGCCGACGCAGCAGCTGGAGCAGCGATCCGCCGACGACGCCCTGCCAAAGGTTTGTCACAAATGACGGCACCAGCAGCAGACCCATAGCCGGTTGCAGACCGATCGTGGCCGTGAAAACGGCAAGCGTCACGGTCGGCAGACCCAGCCCGACAACCCCTTTGACGAGCCCGGCAACAAAGAATGTGACGCCGGCCAACACCAGTATTTCGAGCGTCCACATTGGTTATCAATTCCCTGAAGATATCCTGTTGATTTGCGGTGAGCGCTCAATTCGCAACCGATGGTCGAATAATTGGTGAACCTTGCCCAGGTTGGGCCTGAATTTTCCGTTATTCCCCGTTGACATGAACCGCGAACAATCGCCTACTATCGAAGTACGATGGGATGTTAACGCTTCGATAACGTACATCAACTTAGGGTACGCGCTGAGTGCCCGGGGGCACGGTGTATGACCACGATGAGCGTAAAGAAACTGTTTTCCACAGTGGCCCGACTGACGGCGGCCGCTGCACTAGCGGGTTCGTTGGCGGCCTGTGCCAAAATCGAACTTCCCGCCCACCTGCGTCCGATCTCAAAAGACTCGATGATGCTGCTGGGCAAGAAAGGCATGAATCAGCATGCCCCAATCTTCGTCCGTATCTTCAAGGAAGAGTCGGAACTTGAAGTCTGGAAACAACGTCTCGACGGACGCTTTTACCATTTCAAGACTTATCCCATCTGCCAGTGGTCTGGTGCCCTGGGTCCCAAGCGTAGGCAAGGTGACAAACAGGCGCCGGAAGGATTCTACCAGGTCAACCGACACCTGATGAATCCCAATTCGAAATTCCATCTGGCCTTTAATCTCGGTTACCCCAATGCCTACGATCGCGCGCATGGGCGGACCGGTAATTTCCTGATGGTTCACGGCAAGTGCAGCTCGGCCGGTTGCTACGCGATGACCGATGGGTTGATCGAGGAGATTTATGCGCTGGCGCGGGAGTCGTTCATCGGTGGACAGCAGACATTCACCGTTCATGCCTTCCCATTCCGGATGACCGACGAAAACCTCGCTCGCCACAAGAAAAGCAAGCACCGTCGCTTCTGGCAGACTTTGAAAGAGGGCTACGATTACTTCGAGTTCACGCGCCAGGTTCCGCAGGTTGCCATATGCAATCGGCGCTACCACGTGAACGTGGCGTGGGACGGACAGAAATTGGATCCGACCGGCCCTTGTCCGCACTTCACGCGGCCGGCGGTTCAGCCTTTCTGGCCAATCCCTGGCGAAGAACAAATTGCCAATCAGCGGATTATCGTAACCGGTCCGAAAAAGAAGCGCCTTTATGCGTCGCGCCGCCCACTCGACCGTTCGCAGATGTACGGCCTGACCAAGATCCCTGGGGAGTCCCCACGGGTGCCATCTGCTGCAGCAGCAAAGCCAGACCCAATTGAAACGTTGTTGCGCCTGATTAAAGACCCTAACGATAGCTAATCACGCGGGGTGAATGCCCTCCGGTGCTATCGCGGGAAACATCGCAAAGGCCACGTGTGCGTTTGTTGACGGCCAACAAGGTTTTCCTCGCCTGCGTCTCGCTCGCCATTTTGGCGCTGCTGCTGACACCGGCACTCACCCACCTCGACCATCAGCTCATCCGGGCGCAAAGACTGATCAACAAGTTGCAGTGGCAGATGGGATATGCCCTGCCCGGCGCGCCTGATTACTCCGCGCTCAATGCGCGCCTTGCCCAACACGGCCTCAAACTTGGCGCTCCGGTGTTCGTCAGGATTTTCAAGCGTGATTTCGAGCTCGAACTGTGGATGAAACGCGATGGCCGGTTCCACCTCTTTCAGACCTATCCCATATGCAAATGGTCCGGCCGGCTCGGCCCCAAGCTCAGGGAAGGCGATCACCAGTCGCCGGAGGGGTTCTATACGGTTACCAATGGTGCCATGAACCCTGACAGCCGCTGGCACCGATCCTTCAATCTCGGGTTTCCCAATACCTATGACCGGCAACATGGCCGCACGGGATCATTCCTGATGGTCCATGGCGGATGCTCCTCGGTCGGATGCTATGCCGTGACGAATGCGGCGATTGACGAGATCTGGACGATTACTAAAGCAGCGTTCCGCGGCGGTCAAAAACGCTTTCATGTTCACGCCTATCCATTCCGCATGACGGCGTCCAACATTGCAGCGGCGCCCAGATCCGGCTGGTCCAGTTTCTGGCAGGATCTGAAGCAGGGCAGCGACGCGTTCGAGCACACCTGGCTGCCGCCACGAATCTACAACTGCAGGGGTCAGTACGTGGTGACCGCCGTAGACGACGACGCTTCACGCGGCGCCCATCGCATTCGCCGCCACTGCCCGCCGCCGGAGCGTCGCTTCGCAGCCAGCCCCGCAGGTTAACAGCTGTACCGTTCGTCGTGATCAGCCTGGCGTCAGATGACGCCATTCGCGATCTCAGTGGCGCCCATGGCAGTGCTTATATTTCTTGCCGGACCCACAGGGGCACACCGCGTTGCGCGCAACCTTACCCCACGTCGCGGGGTTGTCAGGATCGAGATCCGCAGCCGCCTGCCGTGTGCGCACTGGAGCAAGACGCGTTTCACCTTCTTCGGCGTACTCCAGTGCCCGTTCTTCATTCGCCAATGCCGCTTCTGCGAGCTCATAGTCCCCGAACATCGACTCGGCTTCTTCGTGATAAGCCTGCATCTCCGGTGGTTCAGGGTCTGTGCCGTACAGGTCGTCAAGATCCTCGTCACCGCTAACATTGATCCGCATCAGCTGGCCGGTAACAACTTCGCGCAGTTTGTCCAAAAGACCTTCGAACAGAACGAACGCCTCGGTCTTGTACTCATTCAGCGGATCACGTTGACCGTAGGCGCGAAAACCGATCACTTCGCGCAGATGCTCCAGCATCACCAGATGCTCACGCCACAAATGATCCAATGTCTGCAGCAGAACCGACTTTTCAATGAATCGCATTCTGAGCTGCCCGACCGCCGCGGCTGACTTGTCTTCGGTTTCATTGATCTCAGTGACAAGTTGATTGGCTTCCATGAAGTCCGTCAGAAATCGGTAGCCAATCATGCCGACCTGCTGCTCGGCTTCCTGCCGTGACATGCCGTTGATCTGCACTTCACCATCGCCGGACCGCAACAAATAACGACCAATCTCGTCGATATTCTCTTCCGGCTGATCAATCATCTCGCGCAGTTTGTCGTTATTGGCGACGAAGCCCACGAGTTCCACGGCGCTCTCATAGTTCTGCAACATCGCCTCACCGACTTCGGCGATCTTTTGCTCCGCCTTGGCATCTGCTTCCTTGATGATGCGCTCGCGAATTTCTTCGTCAGCGATGCCCTCTTCCGCAGCCCACTCCGGGATTGGCAGTTCGAGGCCGAAGATCCCATTTGTGGTTTCCTTCAGACCTTCGGTGTCCCATTGCTCGGCGTAAGCATTGGGTGGAATATGGCGATGGACCAGTGCGGTGATGACGTCGTGGCGCATGTCTGTGACGATCTCGTTGACATCGTCGCTGGACATGAACTCGAGCCGTTGCTCGAACACGACCTTGCGCTGATCATTCATGACATCGTCGTACTTGAGGATCTGCTTACGAATGTCAAAGTTGCGGGCTTCAACCTTCTTCTGGGCCATTTCGAGCGACTTGTTCATCCAAGGATGAATGATCGCCTCGCCTTCCTTCAACCCCAGCGTCTTGAGTACGCTGTCCATTTTGTCGGACCCGAAGATCCGCATCAGATCATCCTGCAAAGACAGATAGAATTTTGAACGACCCGGGTCGCCCTGTCGCCCGGATCGTCCACGCAACTGGTTGTCGATGCGGCGACTTTCATGCCGCTCCGTGCCGATGACGTACAGACCGCCGGGCTTTTCCACCGTCTTTGCGGGCCGACTGCCCTTGGCCGGTTCCAGTTCGACGGTCTCACTCGCATTCAGGACCTGCTCGCGCAAAGTCTGTATTTGGCTGCGAATGGAGTCAGCCTTGAGCTTGGCCGCATCCTCGTCGAGGTCGGCAACTTCCTCTGCAATCTGCATGTCGGCATTGCCGCCTAGCTGAATGTCGGTGCCGCGGCCGGCCATGTTGGTCGCGATTGTGACAGTCCCGGGAACGCCGGCCTGCGCAATGATCTTGGCTTCCTGCTCATGGTAGCGCGCATTGAGAACCTGGTGCTCGATCTTCTTGGCCTTGAGCAAGTCCGAAAGATGCTCGCTTTTCTCGATTGATGCCGTCCCGACCAGACAGGGCTGGCCACGCTCCTGTGCAGCCTCGATCTCCACGATGAT
This sequence comes from Hyphomicrobiaceae bacterium, assembly GCA_051009955.1. Lineage (GTDB taxonomy): Bacteria > Pseudomonadota > Alphaproteobacteria > Rhizobiales > Hyphomicrobiaceae > Tectiglobus. The sequence continues at coordinate 30,988 of JBPCWB010000787.1, forward strand.
CGCCTGCCACTTCTCGTCCTCGGTACGATAGATCTCGTCATCCTCGTCCATCCGTCCAACCGGCATGTTCGTCGGAATTTCGAGTAGGTCGAGACCGTAGATATCCAGGAATTCGGACGCTTCCGTCGCCGCTGTGCCGGTCATGCCAGCGAGCTTGTCATAGAGCCGGAAGTAGTTCTGGAAGGTAATCGAAGCCAGCGTCTGGTTCTCTGGCTGAATGTCGACATGCTCTTTGGCCTCCAGGGCCTGGTGGAGACCTTCCGAGAAACGCCGCCCGGCCATCATGCGGCCGGTAAATTCATCGATGATAACCACGTCACGATTCTTGACGATGTAGTCCTTGTCGCGCGTGAATAGTGTGTGCGCCTTCAGGGCCTGGTTGACATGGTGAACAACCGTAACGTTCTCGATGTCGTAAAGGGTCCCGGTAAGAAGACCTGCTTCGCCGAGATTATCTTCGATCCACTGGTTGCCGGCTTCAGTGAGCGCGACCGTTCGCTGCTTCTCATCAAGATCATAGCGCTCCTTGTCCTTGATCAGCTCCGGCATGAATGCATCGATGGAATTGTAGAGTTCCGCCCGGTCCTCGACAGGACCTGAAATGATCAGTGGCGTCCGAGCCTCATCGATCAATATCGAGTCGACTTCGTCGACGATCGCATAACAATGCTCGCGCTGCACCATTTCGACCTTCGACATCTTCATGTTGTCGCGCAGATAGTCGAAACCGAATTCGTTGTTGGTGCCGTAGGTGACGTCGGCGGCATACTGCTCGCGCCGATCGTCATCATCCAGCTCGTTGACGATGCAGCCAACACGCAGGCCCAGGAAATTGTAGATTTGGCCCATCCAGGCGGCATCGCGTTGCGCCAGGTAGTCATTGACCGTCACGACGTGAACGCCTTCGGCGGGTAGCGCATTGAGATAGACGGCAAGCGTGGCAACAAGTGTTTTGCCTTCTCCCGTTTTCATTTCGGCGATTTTGCCTTCGTGCAAAACCATGCCGCCGATCAACTGCACATCGAAATGGCGCTGCTCAAGCGTCCGCTTGGCGGCCTCGCGTACCGTCGCAAAAGCCGGCACAATGAGATCGTCGAGCTTTGTGCCGTCACGCAGCTGCTGTCGGAATTCCTCCGTCTTCGCGCGCAATTCTTCGTCGCTCAACGCTTCAAACTCTGGTTCGAGAGCATTGATCGCCTCGACGCGCCCACCATAGGACTTGACGCGTCGATCGTTCGACGAGCCAAAGATTTTCGATGCGAATTGCCCGAAGGAAATCATAGTCGCTTTATCCTTGCCACTTGTGGCTAGCCAAAACCGGCAGTGTGCTGTCTTATCACCGACACGCCGCTGTAAACGCACCCTTATGCCGTTTTGAAGTATCAGTTTCCAGGATCAAAAGTGGCAGGGATGCTCACCGTGGTTGTGACATAAGAATCCACCCGGGTCATTGTCAATTGATCGGCGGCAACCGCGCACGAATGGCCTTGTTTTTGCCGAATTTGGTGCCGTTACACTCACGGCCTCTCAAGAAATAGCCTTTTTGGCCGCCCAGCCGGGCATCCAGAATCAATCTAGCAGAGGACTGCGGTCTCTCGATCCACACCCTAGCTGACTGAACCATCAACCGCCAGAAAGGCCGGATGCACGTGCTGAACCACTCGAAAACATCTGCCGTTTCTGCAGTGACGCTCGCGTTGATTGTGATGCTCGTGTCGGCGATTTCCGCTTTCGCCCAGGACAAGGTCGTCGCAAAGGTAAACGGGAGGGCAATCACAGAGGCGGACGTACGCCTCGCCGAAATCGAGATCCGGAGCGAATTGGCCGACTATCCACCTGCGACCCGCCGTCGCGTTGTTGTCGAGTTCCTTGTTCAGAACGAGCTCTTTGCCGCAGCCGCGGCGAAAGCGAACGTCGCCTCGTCATCCGCATTCAAGGACCGCCAGCAGTATTGGCAGCGGCGCAGTTTGCGGGATAGCTACTTCGAGACCAATATCCGCAGCCGCATTACCGATACGGAGGCGCGCGCCTTCTACGACGAGCAGGTGAAGCGCCACAAGGGCGGGCAGCAAATCCGTGCCAGCCACATCCTGGTTGCCAGCGAGGACGAAGCGAAAGCGATTTTTGAACAGATCGCCCACGACGGAGACTTCGCTGAGCTGGCCGCGAAGCACTCGAGGGACACCAACACGAAGGCCAACGGCGGCGATCTTGGCTATTTCGGTAAGGGCCGCATGGCGCCGGAGTTCGAAAAAACCGCCCTGGCAACACCGGTGGGCGAGGTCGCGCTACCTGTGAAAACCCAACTCGGATGGCATGTCATCAAAGTCACTGACAAGCGCAGTGGTCAGCCGCCGCCATTCGAGACCGTGAAAGACCGCATTGTCGACCGGTTGATGCAGCGCAAGGCGAAGGAAATTGCTGAAGGGTTGCGAAAGAACGCGCAGATTGAGTATTTCACATCACAGTCCCAATAAGGCTCTTGCAAGCCACTAGTCAAAGCGACCCTGTCCCATGGCTCACGATACCACGCTTTCTCCATTTGCCCCGGCCAGCCTTCCCACAATGCCAAACATAACCGGCGTGCGCTTCGCCGCGATCGAAGCCGGCCTGAAATACAAGGGCCGGAAGGATTTGATGCTGGCAGTCCTGGACGATGGAACGGTCGCCGGCGGTGTTCTCACGACGTCCAAAACCTGCTCGGCCGCGGTGCTATGGTGCCGCGAGCGCCTAACTCGGGGCAGCGCCCGTGCTCTCGTCGTCAATGCCGGCAATGCGAACGCTTTCACCGGCAAGCGTGGTGATGAAGCCGTTCGGATGACAGCCGAGGCCGCAGCCAATGCCGTCGCCTGCGGCGTCGAAGACGTCTATCTCGCTTCGACCGGTGTGATTGGCGAACCGATGGACGCCGGCGGCTTTGCCCATCGCATTACGGGCATGGCGGAAGACGCCGCGACTGACCAATGGGAAGATGCCGCCCGCGCGATCATGACCACCGACACCTTTCCCAAGCTTTCGTCCACATCGGTCACGATCGACGGTGCCCCAGTGACGATTGCCGGCTTCGCCAAGGGCTCCGGCATGATCGCGCCCGATCTGGCAACAATGCTCTCATTCGTTTTCACTGATGCCAACATCGACCAGGCCGTGCTGCAGGAACTCACCGCAGCAGTTGCCGAACGAACGTTCAACTGTACGACAGTCGACGGCGACACTTCAACCAGCGACACCGTTCTCGTATTTGCAACGCGTCAATCGTCGACGCCGGCAATCACCTCGACGTCTTCGGCCGCAGCCGCAGAGTTCGAAAAGGCGCTGGAAGTCGTGATGCTGGATCTCGCGCAGCAGGTCGTCAAAGACGGCGAAGGATTGACGAAGTTCGTCACGATTACGGTCACCGGTGCCGAGAACAACGCGGCTGCGAAACGGATTGCCCTGTCGATGGGCAATTCACCGTTGCTGAAGACGGCCATCGCCGGCGAAGATGCCAATTGGGGACGCGTCGTCATGGCAGTGGGCAAAGCCGGAGAAGCGGCCGATCGTGACCGGTTGCGAATCCAGTTCGGCCCTTACGAATTGGCACGTGAAGGCGAACGCGCGCCGGGTTACGTTGAGGAAACCGTGTCCGCCTACATGAAGAATGCCGAGATCGAAATTGCTGTGGATGTCGGCGTTGGCAACGGACAGGCAACGGTCTGGACCTGCGATCTCACGCACGGCTACATCTCCATCAATGCCGACTACCGCAGTTGACGGGGTCAGAACGCTTCGTCACTGTCGATTTGGCACGTTGATCCGCTCGACACTGCATACTGTCGGGCAAATACCTGATCGGCGATCGGCCGATCATACAAAAGGTCAATGATGATGGATCACGAGTTTTGGCACGAGCGTTGGAGCACCGGCCAGATTGCGTTTCACCAGACGCAAGTCAACGAACTGCTGACGAGCATTTGGCCTCGCCTCGGACTAGCAAATGGGGATTTGGTTCTTGTGCCATTGTGTGGCAAGAGCCTCGACATGCTCTGGCTTCGCGCACAGGGCCTTGATGTCGTCGGCGTCGAGTTGAGCGAAGAGGCCGTCACCGCATTCTTCGACGAAAACAAGATCCCCCATGACATATCCGACCGCGATGGCTTCAAGGTCTTCTCGGCAGACTGCCTGACCATCATGTGCGGCGACTTTTTTGCACTTCCGGTTGCGGTGCTGCAAACCGCGCGCGGCGTCTACGACCGCGGCGCCGTTATCGCATTGCCACCCGAGATGAGACAGCGGTACACGGCAAAGCTCAAATCGGATCTACATGCATCGGCAAGAGTACTCATCGTGTGCGTCGAATACGACCAAAGCGAAATGTCGGGCCCGCCGTTCTCCGTATCGCACGATGAGATTGCAGCGTACTACGAGGATCGTTTCAATAT